>JARRKW010000323.1:0-3056 GCA_037387645.1 Desulfuromonadaceae bacterium | reverse complement strand
ATCGACGGAGCCGTCCACATGCACCACATTTTCGTCGGCAAAACAACGAACCACATGGGCGATGGCATCGACCTGACGGATATGACCGAGAAACTGATTGCCGAGGCCCTCGCCCTGACTGGCCCCCTTGACCAGACCGGCGATATCGACGAACTCGATGGTGGTGGGCAGAACCGCCTGGGGCTTGACAATGGTCGCCAGCTGATCCAGCCGAGGATCCGGTACGGTCACCACGCCGATATTCGGCTCAATGGTACAGAAAGGATAATTGGCCGCTTCGGCGCCGGCCGAAGTTATGGCATTAAAGATGGTGGATTTACCCACGTTGGGCAAACCGACAATACCGCATTTAAAACCCATAATTACTGTTTCTCACATCCAAAAGAGATTGCTACGAATAAAACCAGAGCCGTCAAAGGGTCCTCGGACGGGGCGAAACCGTTCGTTGAGGCGGCAGCACTGAGGCCGGAAGGCGTTTTCTCAGCCAGCATAAATAAGGATAGCCGGGGACAATGCCCCGGCTATCCTTACCTTAACCCTGAACCCTGCTGCTTATACCAGCAGCGGCGCGATAACCAGTGCGACGACGCTCATCAGCTTGATGAGAATGTTCATCGAAGGACCGGAGGTATCTTTAAACGGGTCGCCGACGGTATCGCCAACAACCGCGGCTTTGTGAGCGTCGCTGCCCTTGCCTTCACCGGAAAGCTCCCCTTTCTCGATGAACTTCTTGGCGTTATCCCAGGCGCCGCCGCCATTGGACATCATCAGGGCCAGCAGCACCCCGGTCAGGGTGGCACCGGCCAGCATACCGCCGAGCGCCTCTTTACCGACAATGGTACCCATCAGTACCGGAGCGACAACCGCCACCACGCCGGGCAGAACCATTTCTTTCAGAGCCGCCCGGGCTGAGATATCGATACATTTCTGGGAATCGGGCTTGACGCCTTCCTTCCCTTCGAGCAGACCGGGAATTTCCCGGAACTGACGGCGGATCTCGTCAACCATCTTGCCGGCGGCGCGACCGACGCTGGTCATGGTCAGAGCGCCGATAAAGAAGGGCAGCGCCCCACCGATGAGCAGGCCGATGACGACCCGGGGCTCAATCAGGTTGATGGTCTCCAACTTGACCGTGGTGGCATAAGCCGAGAACAGGGCCAGAGCGGTCAGGGCCGCGGAGCCGATGGCAAAACCCTTACCGATAGCGGCGGTAGTGTTACCGATGGCATCGAGACCATCGGTGATCTTACGGACGTCAGGACCCAAAGCCGCCATTTCCGAAATACCACCGGCATTGTCGGCAATGGGACCGTAGGCGTCAACGGTCATGGTAACACCGACGGTAGCCAGCATACCGACAGCGGCAATGCCGATTCCGTAGAGGCCGGCAAAGCCGTTGGCAATGGCAATGGCCACGGCGATGATGATGATCGGCGCAGCGGTACTTTCCAGACCGACAGCGAGACCGTGGATAATGTTGGTGGCAGGACCGGTTTTGCTGGCCTCAGCAATTCGGGCCACCGGGGCATGGGCGGTATAGTATTCGGTGATCTGACCAATGGCCACCCCGGCCAGAGTACCGATCAGGATCGCCATGAAGACGCCGAACTTGAGGCTGGAAAAGGCAATGACGAAAAAGGCAACAACCAGGAACAGGCCGGCGGCCACAAAGGTGGTATAGTGCAACGCCTTGGCGGGGTCCTTGTCGCTGAATTTCTTCATCGACCAGATGCCGACGATGGAGAAAATCAGGCCAGTCATAGCCAGACCCAGCGGCAGGAACAGAGCGCTGGCCCGAGCCGCCTCGGCGGTACCCGAACCGATCTTGGCCAGCAGATCCGGGCCGGCAGCGGCGGCAATAGCGATGGTCGCGATAATGGAGCCGACGTAGGATTCGAAGATGTCGGCGCCCATACCCGCCGTATCACCGACACAGTCACCGACGTTATCGGCAATGACGCCGGGGTTACGCGGATCATCCTCGGGGATGCCGGCCTCGACCTTGCCCACCAGGTCGGAACCGACGTCGGCCGCCTTGGTGTAGATACCGCCACCGACACGGGCGAACAGAGCAATGGAGGAAGCCCCCATGGCGAAACCATTGATATATTGAACGGTAGTCGGATCGCCGCCGAACTGAATAAAGGCGATACCGACACCCACCAGACCGAGAGAGGCAACGGCCAGTCCCATAACCGCGCCGCCGTTGAAGGAAACCTGCAGAGCCGCAGCCTGACCTTGGGCCCGAGCAGCCTCACAGGTCCGGACATTGGCGCGGGTGGCAGCCTTCATGCCAATGAAACCACAGAGCATGGAGCAGACGGCACCGCCCAGAAACGCCAATGCGGTCATCCAGCTCATGCTGATGCCAATCAGCAGAAAAACGACGGCAATAAAGATGGCGAGAACCTTGTACTCACGAGCCAGGAAGGCCATGGCGCCACCATGGATGGCTTCGGAGATCTCCTTCATTTTTGCATTACCGATGGGCTCACCCTTTACCTGCATATACAGCACAATAGCAAGGGCAAACCCGACCACTCCCAGGATCGGAACTAACATTTCCATGATTTCTCGACTCCTCTCTTTTTCTCTCTGTCTGGTTTATTTAGACTACATCCCGTCGATTAAATTCGTTCATGGCCAGCAGGGCACCCCGTTCGAGCACGGTTTCCACGCTCCGAACCGCCATCTCGACCAACGAAGGCAACTCTTTCTTTTCCGTAGCGGCAAAAGGATTGAGCACGTACTGGGCCACGTCGGCACCAGGCACCGGCCGCCCTACTCCCAGTTTGATCCGTACAAAATCCCCGTGACCGAGGACCTGGCAGATATGTCGGATGCCGTTATGGCCACCATGCCCCCCGCCGATTTTTACTTTCAGCGCACCGAAAGGCTGATCAATATCGTCATGGATGACGATCAGATCGGCCGGGTCGACCTTGAAAGCCGGCACCGCCGACGCCACACTGGCACCACTGCGGTTCATAAAGGTTTGTGGCTGCAGCAGAACCACTTCTTCCCCGGCGACCCGCCCCACGGCGTAAAGTCCCTGA
>JARRKW010000322.1:1504-4568 GCA_037387645.1 Desulfuromonadaceae bacterium | reverse complement strand
ATTTTATCGGCATGCATCACCGTGGACAGACGGTGGGCAATGACGAACGTGGTCCGGTCCTTCATCAGATTGTTCAACGCTCGCTGGACCATGGCCTCGCTTTCGGTATCCAGGGCGCTGGTCGCCTCGTCGAGAATGAGGATCGGGGCATTGCGCAGCAGCGCGCGAGCGATGCAGACACGCTGCCGCTGGCCGCCGGAGAGCCGGGTTCCACGATCGCCGATGTTGGTCTCGTAACCGGCGGGCAATTCCCGAATGAACTCGTCGGCAAACGCCTGTTTGGCGGCACCGAGCACCTCCTCGTCGGTCGCCTCGGGTTTGCCGTAGCGAATGTTGTTGGCGATGCTGTCGTTGAACAGAAAGGTTTCCTGGTCGACAAAGGCGAGATTGGCCTTGAGACTGCACTGCGTCACCTGGCGGATGTCGTTGCCGTCAATCATGATAACGCCCCCAAGGGGGTCGTAAAATCGCGCCAACAGCCCAACCACCGTTGATTTGCCGGCACCGCTCGGGCCGACCAGAGCCACGACCTCTCCCGGCCGGGCCGTAACCGAAAAGTCTTTCAGCACCAGTTCATCACCGTAACCGAAAACCACCCGGTCAAATACAACCTCGCCGGAAACCCGCCCTATTTCGGCGCCGTGCTCGGCATCCTGAATATCGGGGATCTCGTCGACAACCTCGAAAACCCTCGACGCCGCACCAATCGATTTCTGCACCGTATTGTTAACCTTGGCCAAGCGCTTGACCGGATTGTACATCATCGCCAAGGCGGTGACAAAGGACATCAATTCTCCCTTGGTGATCGCCCCGTCCAGCATCCGGTGCAGGCCGTACCAGAGCACTCCGGCCATCCCGGCATACCCGAGCAGCTCCATCACCGGCGCGGAAGCACTGTCGTATTTGAGCACCTTACGGATAAAACGGTAAAACGTCTTGTTTTCAGACCTAAACCGCTCGATTTCGCGACTTTCGGTGCCAAAAGCCTTGATGACCTTGATCCCGGCGAAGGTCTCTTGCAAAACCGCGGTCAGATTGCCGAGGGTCGATTGCCCGCGACGGGTGTTTTCCTTGATCTTGCGACCAATGTGGGCCGCCGGCAAAACGGCAATGGGCAGCACGGCAAAGGCCACCGAAGCCAGGCGCCAATCCTGGTAGAAAGCCAGCCCGATCAACCCGATCAGGGTCACGCTTTCCCGCAGAAAATCGACCAGAACGTTGGCGGCGGAACTCTGCAGGATGCCGACATCGTTCAGTATTCGCGACATCAAATGGCCGCTGGAGGTACGGGAGAAATAACCCATGGACAGACCGAGAGAATGCCCATAGAGGTCGTTACGAATATCCTGCACAACCAGTTGCCCGGCCGTCTTGATATAGTATTCCTGAACAAACCGGGACGCTCCCTTGACCAGAGCCAGAGCCATGATGATCATCGGAACCAGATTGATCAGGGCGTAATCGCTGGAAGACAACACCTTGTCGACGAAAGGCTCGACCAACTGGGCGGTTTTGACATCGACTCCGGCCACACCGAGGGAAGCCAGCATGGCGATGATAATCCGCCAGAAGTATTTTTTCGAATAGGTCAGGAGACGTCTATATACGTTTTTATCGATAGAAGCCACTTCAATTACCGTTTTTTGCGTAGTCGGGCCGACTCATGACCGAAGCCATCCGGGCCACCCGTTCGGAACAGCCGGCCTCGCCCATATTGTGCCGCACCTGGACGAGGCCCGCGCGAATGGATGCGGCATAAGCGTCATCCTCCAGCATCCGGAGAATTTCGGCCGCCAGGGCTTCGGGGTTGGCGTCGTCCTGAATGAATTCCTTCACCACACCCCTGCCGGCGACGATATTGGCCAGACCGATGTGGGGCACCTTGATGAGCTGCTTCCCAATCCAAGAGGTCAGGGGCGACATTTTGTACAGGATGGCCATGGGCGTACCCATCAGGGCGATCTGCAAAGTCACCGTCCCGGAAACGGTCAGAATCGCGTCGCAGGCATTGGCGACATCGTAAATCCGGCCCTGGCTCAAAACCACCGGGAGGTCGGCACCGGCCAGCCGTTCTTCGAAAACCCGGCGGTCGAAGGATGGCGCCACCGGCAGCAGAAACTGCACCTCGGGCCGCGCTTCCAGAATCTTCTTCGCCGTCGCAACAATCGTCGCGAAATTGAATTTGAGCTCGTTATGGCGACTACCGGGAAACAGTCCGACCACCGGGTGATCGCTTTGCAGACCATGCTGAGTCAACAGGGCCACCCGATCCTGGGAAACGAAAACGTCATCCAGCAGCGGATTGCCGACGTATTCCACTTCGATGTCCTGCCCCCGGTAAAATTCGGGTTCGAAGGGTAAAATCGCCGCCAAACGATCGACCACGCGGGCGATTTCCTTCACCCGCCCGCGCCGCCAGGCCCAAACCTGGGGGCTGACGTAGTAAAGGACGGGTACCCCGGCCCGCTTGGCCTGTTTGGCCAAACGCAGGTTGAAATCGGGGAAATCGATGCAAATCAGCACATCGGGACGATCCGGTCCGTGCAGAATCCTTTTGAGGGACTGAAACGCCCGGTAAATCACCGGAAAATGTCCGACCACCTCGACCAACCCCATGACCGAAATGGTCTCGCCGGGGATCAGGATATCGCAGCCAGCGGCCCGCATCAGGCTCCCGCCGACCCCGCAGAAGGACAGTTCGGGATCGATCTTTTTCGCCGCGGCAATCAAATTGGCGCCGTGCAGATCCCCCGAGGCCTCGCCGGTCACGATCATTGCAGTTCTGGGTTTTTCACCGACAAACACGATATCTATTCCACCACCGCCAGCAACAGATCGCAGATCCGGTTGATCTGATCTTCGGTCAACTCGGGATACATGGGCAACGAAAGCACCTGACCGGCGACCTGTTCGGCCACCGGGAAACGACACCCGGCGCACATCTCTCCATAGACTTCCTGCAAATGCAGGGGGATCGGATAGTAAATCGCCGAAGCGATACCGGCGGCCGTGAGTGCCTGCTGCAACCGATCACGCAGCGGGCTGCGCAGGGTGTACTGATGAT
>JARRKW010000322.1:0-1495 GCA_037387645.1 Desulfuromonadaceae bacterium | reverse complement strand
CCTTTGCCGTCTTCGACCGGCGGCATGATGGGACTCCCCTTCAGCCTTTCGGTATAGAGGTGGGCGTTCTTGCGCCGCCGCTGATTGTAACTGTCGAGATGGGGCAGTTTCGCCCGCAGCACCACCGCCTGTATTTCATCGAGCCGACTGTTGAACCCGATGACCGAATGCTGATAACGCTCCCGGCTGCCGTGATTGCGCAGCACATGGACTTCGCGGGCGAAATCGTCATTGTCGGTAATCACCATGCCGCCGTCGCCGTAACAGCCCAGGTTTTTGCTGGGGAAAAAGGAAAAACAGCCCATATCTCCATAGGCGCCGGACTTTTTGCCGCCGTATGCGGCGCCGAAGGACTGGGCACTGTCTTCGATCAGTCGCAGATCGTAGTTTTCGCAGAGGGCGGCGATCGGCGCCATATCCACCGGTTGGCCGAACAGATGCACCGGCACAATGGCCCGGGTTCTGTCGGTGATGGCCGCCTCGATCTGATTGACGTCGATATTGAAGGTGGTCGGTTCGATATCGACGAAAACCGGCCTGGCTCCCAGATAGGAAATGGCCTCGGCGGTAGCGATAAAGGTGAAGGGCGTGGTGATGACTTCATCGCCAGGGCCGATCCCGACGGCGCGCAAAGCCAGATGCAGGGCATCGGTACCCGAAGCGACACCGATGGCGTGTTTGACTCCGCAGTAAGCGGCGATCTCCTGCTCGAAAGCCTTCCCACGAGGACCGAGAACAAATTGCGTGGTTTCACAAACGTCGCGAATCCCCTCCTCGATCTGCCGCTGCAATTCCCTGAATTGCCCCTTGAGATCAACCATCGGTATGTTCATCGCAAATCCATCCTTAAAAAAACGAAAAGCGAGGTCCGCATCTGTCGGACTGTCGCCACTTCGTCTGTTACCCTTCCACTCTCAATCCGCTCCAGCAGACTGTTGGAAAAGTCCAGCCCTGGGCTCCACCGGCTGTTTTTCAACAGTCTGCTAGAGTCGGGTATTGATCTGCAACGCCAATTCCAGAGCCCGCAGTCCATCCTCGCCGGGTACCAACGGGCGGGTCCCGTTGCGCACGGCATCGACGAAAGAACGAATCTCCACCATGAGCGCATCACTCTGGGAAAAGCTTTTCTCTTCCATGGAGATGTTGGGCAAACCGGGCACCATCCGCTCACCCAGCCCTTTGCGGTAAAGGGAGAATTTACGCTCCTGGCAGTCTATGGAGATATAGGCGTCGGATTGGAAAATCCGGATTTTGCGCATGGCCTCACGACTGACCCTACTGGCGGTGACATTGGCGACGCAGCCGTTTTCAAACTGCAGGCGGGCATTGGCGATATCCACCTCATCGGACAACACCGGCACCCCGATGGAATTGACCCTGCTCACCGGGGAGCCCACAATACTCAGGATAATGTCGATATCGTGAATCATCAGGTCCAGCACCACATTGACATCGGTTCCCCGGGGCTTGAACGGCGCCAGCCGGTGGGATTCGA
>JARRKW010000321.1:0-3586 GCA_037387645.1 Desulfuromonadaceae bacterium | reverse complement strand
CCCGAATATCTTCCGGATAGGTTCGCAAACAGCCGTGGCTGACCCTGCGGCCGATACCAAAGGGTTTGTTGGTGCCGTGGATGCCGTAGCCGTTGCTGGCAAAGCCCAGCCAGAATTGCCCCCGGGGGTTGTCGGGGCCGGGCGGCACCGATTCCGGTAGCTCCGGTTGGGTTTTGCGAACCGAGTCCGGTACGGTCCAGATGGGGTTTTCCCTTTTGCTCAGGACGGAAAAATCACCCAGGGGGGTCTCGCTGCCTTCACTGCCGATGCCGACCGGATAGATTCGAACCTGCCAGCCCTGCTCGTTTTTCCAGAGATGGTACAGGCGCAGTTCGGCCAGGTTGATGGTCAGACCCGCAATCGCATCAACCGGCAGAATGCAGGCGTAGGGGAGCAGGATGGTCTCTCCTTGCGGCAGCAACCAGGGATCGACCTCGGGATTGGCGTTTTTCAGGTTGCTAAACCCCAAACCTCGCTCTCTGGCCAACTCCATCAGGGTGGTGGGTTGATCGATGGTATATGTGACCGGAGCGGAACTGGAAAACGTGCAATCGGCTCTGGAGCTTCCGCCGGGATTGGTTGCGGACGACGGCGCGGTTGACCGTCGTTGGCTGCAACATTTTGTCGACCGGATTCCGGTCAACGTTGGTCAGGCCCTGGAGCCGTTCGGTTATTATCAGACCATAACAAGGACCCGGCTGGAAAAACACCAGAAAAACGGCCACCGGGTTCTGGTGGAGATAGACCCCGGCAAGCCGGTGCGGATAACCGCGCTGCGGGTGGTTCTGGTCGGAGAGGGTCGGCACCTGGGCGAGCTGCTGCGGCTGGTGGATGCCTTCCCGCTGGCGGTAGGCGACGTTCTGCGTCAGGATCTGTATGAACGGGGGAAGGGAAAACTCAAGGCCGAGGCCCTGGCGCTGGGCTTTCTGGCGGCGGATTTCAGCCGCCATGAAATCCGGGTCGATCGGATTCGACGGCAGGCCGAAATCGATCTGCTCCTCGATACCAAGCAGCGCTATCACTTCGGAACCGTTAGCTTTATCGGCGCACCCGATTATCCCGAGTGGTTCCTGAACCGTTTTTTGGACTTTTCCGAGGGGGAAATCTTTTCTCATGAAAAACTGGGAAAGACACAACTCAATCTGCTGGATTCGGACCGTTTTAACAACGTGATCGTGGCTCCGCAGTCGGCCCCGACGGCGGGGGATCGGGTCCCGGTTGCCATCCAATTGTCGCCCTTGCCGCGACGGCGGTTACGTCCGGGGGTGGGTTATGGGACCGATACCGGCGGTCGCTGCTCCCTGCGCTTCCAAAACGCCAATCTCTGGCACCGAGCCCATCTGCTGAAAATCGATCTGCTGCTGGCGCAGCGCCGGCAGTCCCTGGTTTTCACCTACCAGGTTCCAGCGGCGCGTAATCTGACCAGCCAGACCGCTTTTCGGCTCGGTTATACGGCCGAGGATGTCAGCAGTTATGAAACCCGCTCGATTTTCGCCGAAGTCGAGCGGGTTTGGGGCTTCGGTCAGGGGCGCCAGGGGGCGGTCTTTACCCGGCTGTCCCGGGAGGAGTATTGGGTTGGCGAAGAGCATGACCGCTCCCGGATGATTCTTCCGGGATTCAGGTTTTCCCAGCGGCGGTATTCGCAGCCGATCCGGCCGAGTCGGGGTTACGGGTTCAGTTTTGAGGCCCGCGGCGCGGCCCGGAGTCTGGGATCGGATGTCAGTCTGCTGCAGTTGCTGGCCAGCGGCAATGCCCTGCTCCCTTTGCCGGCGCGGTTCTCGCTCTGGACCCGGGTGGAAGGGGGCACCACTCTGCAGGACGAACCCCTGGAGGACATCCCGGCGACCTTGCGGTTTTTCGCCGGCGGGGATCGCAGCGTGCGCGGTTACGCCTATCAATCTCTGGGGCCGAAAAACGCTCAGGGTGAGACGGTGGGGGGGAAACATCTGGCGGTGGCCAGCCTTGAGCTGGAAAAAGCCCTGGGAGCGAGTTGGGGGGTGGCCTGCTTTTATGATATGGGTAACGCCTTCAACGATTTGACGGCCCTGGAATGGGCCCAGGGGGCCGGGGTCGGTATCCGCTACTACACCCAGCTTGGCCCCGTCAAGATCGATCTGGCCCGGCAGCTGGGGGAGCCGGACCCGAAATGGCGGCTGCATCTGAGCATAGGTCTGGCATGGTAGCTCGATGGCTGAAATACGTCCTGGCCGGCGGGGTGGCCCTGCTGCTTGCGGCGCTGCTGACGGGAAGCTGGCTGCTTTGGTCATCGACGGGAACCGCCTGGCTGCTGAATATTGCTTTGGAACAGGCGCAGGGGGAATGTAACGTTGACCGGGTGCAGGGCTGTCTGGGGAATGGTCTGCAACTAGAAGGGCTGGTTGTCTCCTGGCCCGAGGGGACGGTCCGGGTGGAGTCTCTGACCCTGCAGTGGTCCCCGCTGCGGCTGTTGCTGGGGGAATTGCAGGTGGCCGAATTACGGCTTGCCGGGGTGGACACCCTGCTTGCGGGGTCACCGGAAGCTTCTCCCCGGGGGGACGGGACGGAGGGGTTCTCCTGGCCACAGCTGTCCGGCTGGCCCCTAAGGCTGAGGGCGGAAATCGACTCGTTACGTATCGATCGCGTTAGGGTGCGGCAGCCGGAAGGACTGCTCTGGGAGACGGATCGGTTCCGGGCTACGGTGCACTGGCAGCAGGGCCGTCTTACGCTTTCGGAACTGTCACTGGCTGCCCCGGCGGGTTCGCTCAACGGCCAGCTCTCTGTCGATCTGGTCCATCAACGGATTAAGGGGGAGCTGCAGGGGCGCCTGCGTGAGGCCATTGCCGGGGTCACCCGGGCTGACCTCAGCCTGGATCTCGTCGCCGAGCCGGCCGGGCTGGTCGGGCGATTCAGAACCCTTCTGTATGAACAACAGCAGCCCTGGCTGGAGTATGGTTCCGCCTTGAGCTGGTCGGGGGATCTGCTGCAGTTGCATCAGGGGGCGGTGAACTTTCCCGGTACCAGCGATGCTCTGCAGGTGCAGGGAACGCTCCGTTTTGATGACGGCTTTTCCTGGCAGGCGGCGATCGGGGTGGAGCAATTGAATCTGTCGACTCTGGCCGGGGTGCCGTTGCTGCTGCAGGGGCAGATCCGTGGGGCAGGGGATCTGGACCACTATCAGGGCCAGCTGGAATTGGAGAACCGGGTGGATGGCTGGTTGCAAACCCGGTTGGCCGGACAGTTCAATGGGGATTTTGAGGGGATCGACTTTCCTGCCCTGACCGGTCTTTTCCTGGGAGGGAGCGTTGAAGGAGATCTGGGCATCGGTTGGGGTGAGCAATTCAGTCTGCACAGTCACATGCAGGGTTGGGGGCTGGATCCCGCCACCCTTTTCCCGGGTTGGCCCGGACGGGTGACGCTGGATCTGCAGACCCATATGACGCAGAGGGACTCCGAACCCCTGGAAATGCATTTCAGCGGAAACCTAACGGAAAGCTCCCTGCACGACAAGCCTCTGACGGGATCCTTCGCTCTGCACCTGATTGGTGGGGAGCTGGAAATCGGTCAACTGCAGCTGTTGGTGGCAGGCACCCGCCTGACCGCCTCCGGC
>JARRKW010000320.1:0-4414 GCA_037387645.1 Desulfuromonadaceae bacterium | reverse complement strand
AACGGTCATCAATACCCGGCCGGCCATCTCTTTCTATAACGACAACAATCCGGACTGGCTCAACGTGATGATTTTTTATCACGTCCTGGGGCATATCGACTTTTTCCAGAACAATACCTATTTTCGGCATACCTGGGATTTCGACCTGACCGGCCGGGCTCTGGCCGATAAACGGCTCATTGCCAGGTTGCGCTCCGAGAAGGGGCGTTGGGTCGATTATGTCATCGAGTTTTCCCTGGGCCTCGATAATCTGGTGGGCTATTTCGACGAACTGTCCCAATTGCACCGGCCGGCGCAGATCGGCTGTTCGCCGAAACTCGATTATTATTTCGATATTTTTCTGCAACAGACCAAACGTCTGCAGGTCAGTCAATTCATCAAGGAGAACGAACGTTTCAACGAGTGCCGGCGGCAATATGGCGAGCAGGGGGAAAAAACCTTTTTTGCCGATACCGCAAGCAAATACCCGGAATTTGAAGCCCTGTACGAAAAGAGTTCCCGACGCCAGTCGGCGCGCAAACGGGATCTGCTGCAGTTTTTGATGGATCACTCGGAGTTTCTCAACAAGGAAGAGAACAAGTGGATGAAAACGGTGATGGAAGTTATCCGCACCTCTTCCATCTATTTTCAGCCGCAGATCCGTACCAAAATCATGAATGAAGGCTGGGCCAGTTACTGGCATGAAAAGCTGTTCATGCAGGATGAGCGGATCCGGGGGCATGAAATTGAATTCGCCCGTGCCCATGCCGGCGTGACTTCGATGCCGCGGGTGGGCATGAATCCCTATGCCCTGGGAATGCGGCTGTTTCATTTTATCGAGGAGATGGCGGACAAGGGACGGTTCAGTTACGATTACGAACGACTGCAGGATGCCCGCCAGCGGACCGAATACGATGTCGGTGCGGGGAAGGGGGTGCCCACCCTGTTCGAGGTGCGGGAAAATTTCTGTGACTCCATGTTTGTCAATACCTTCGTCAACCAGGATTTTGTCGACCAGTACCGGCTTTTCGTCGCGGCCCGAAGACTGAATCCGGAGCGGATGACCTGGGAGGTCTATGTCAAAAGCCGTAAGGCACAGGACTACCGCCAGATGCTGTTCAAGAACCTCTATCATCCCCCCTGGATTGAGGTCGACACCGCCGCCACTTCCGCTGAAGTGCTGAAGCTGGTGCATCGCTTCGAGGGCAAACCCCTGGTGCGGGATTATATCGCCAATACCATGTTGGGGATAGAATTCCTCTGGGGCGGTCCGGTGCAGCTGGAGACCTGCGAGGTCGAACTGGACGCGCCGGCCGAACAGCAAAAAGGGGCTCGGGCCTTCTGGACGCCGCCGCTCGCTATGCCGGAGCCGCCCAGAAAACGGCGCTGGTGGCGGGTGCTCTACGAAATGAAGGAACGTGAGCTCAACCGGACGCTGGTAAGCCCGTTTTCGCCCGCGGAGACCGGAGAGGACGAATAATTAACCTGCTGTTGCCGGAAGACAGGGACTATGGATCGCATTGAGACAGCCTTAAATAAAATCGCCGGGCGCATGACGGAATGGGAACAGCATGCTCCCATTCCTTTCGATGAGTTCCTGCGGCTGCTGGTGGCCGAGCCCGATCGGGTATTGCGCAATGCCTTCCAGGTGTTTCACGATTTCGTCAAAAGTCATGTCTCCGATGGGGTCGATGAGTATCCCAATGACCCGGAATCGATTCATTACATGGATTACGACTGCAGCCGGCTGTTTGTGGAGGGGACCGATAACCCGTTTTTTGCCGACCGGCTGTTTGCCAATCGTCTGGTCGCCCTGGTGGAATCGCTCAAGCGCGGGGCGCAGCAGAATAAGATCTATATTTTTGAAGGCCCTCCCGGCAGCGGCAAAAGCACCTTTCTGAACAATCTGCTGATGAAGTTCGAGCAGTATGCCAATACCGAGGGGGGGCGGCGCTACGAGGTGGTCTGGCGGCTCAGTCGCAAGCACCTCGGCAATATCCCGACCCGCAACGCCGATCACTTTCTGGAAAAGCTCTCCCATCTCCTCGATGAATATGAGTTCGGACAGAGTGAACTGATCGAGGCCAAGGAAGCCATGTTTGCGGCCGATGATTATGTCGAGGTGCCCTGTCCCAGTCACGACAATCCGATTCTGCTCATTCCCAAGCCGTTGCGACGGGAGTTTTTGCAGCACCTTTTTGCCGATCACAACGAGCTGGAGCACTTATTGACCGGCAAGGAGTTCGATTGGGTCTTCCGCAGTAATCCCTGCACCATCTGCAGCTCCCTCTATCAGGCGCTGCTGGGTCGACTCAAAAATCCCCTGGATGTCTATCACATGGTTTATGCCCGCGCCTATCAGTTCAATCGCAGTCTCGGCCAGGGGATCAGTGTGTTTACTCCCGGCGATAAGCCGGTCAAACAGAACATTCTGACCAACGATATTCTGCAAAGTCGTATCGACATGCTGCTGCGCGACAGCAATAAGGTCAAATATCTGTATTCCCGTTATGCCAAGACCAACAACGGCATTTACGCCCTCATGGATATCAAATCGCACAACACCGAGCGACTCATCGAACTGCACAATATCATCAGTGAAGGGGTGCATAAGGTCGAGGATACGGAGGAAAATGTCAACTCCCTCTTCTTCGCCCTGATGAATCCGGAAGATAAGCAGAATATTCAGGGGTTTCAGTCGTTTCTGGATCGGATCGAGTACATCAAGGTGCCCTATGTGCTCGACCTGAATACCGAGGTGGAAATCTATCGCAATATTTTCGGCACCCATATCGACGGCCAAGGACAAACTCATCGACATGTCGGTGCTGGTGAAGTATTTCACCAAGATTCGCAAGGAGCTGGGGGCCAGTATCACCGACAGCATCCTGGATTCCTTGACCCGGATGTACAATTACACCGTGTTGCAGGAAGTCAAGGAATCCCTTTATTACTACAACGAGGAGCAGATTTCCCGGGATGTGCAGAACTACCTGTTCGCCGTCAACTTCAAGCTGGGAACGGTGGAAACCTGCAAGTACACCGGCGAGAAACTCGAGATCACCGAAGAATTGCTCATCGGCATTGAAAATCGGTTGCTCGGAACAAAGGTGTTTCCTGATGCCCGCCAGGTTTTTCGACGGGAAATTCAGAAAGAGTATACGGTCAAGGCCCTGACCCAGGAAATCCTCTGCGAAGGACGAAAAATCACCGAAACCGGCTTGTACAAAACGTTGCGGGATCGGTATATTCACAATCTCAAGGACCGGGTTCTGGAACCGTTTCTGGAGAATGAAAATTTCCGCATGGCCATCAAGGATTTCGGGCGGGAGAATTTTAAAACCTACGACAAACGGATTCGGGACGACGTCACCTTCCTGATCGCCAATCTGGAGCGGAAATATCAGTACGACAGGAACGGCGCCAAGGAGGTCTGCATGTACGTTATCGACAATAACATCGCCGCGCAGTTTGCCTCGTAAGAGTTCCCGCCGGTTTTATCATGAAAATTTCCTCTGCGACCGGCACCCGCTCGGGGCAAGGGAAGACCGTTTTTCTTGCTCGGCTTACGAATTAAAAGGATTTGCTCATGTCTTTGTTTGATGGTACCCACGGCAATCTGATGGGGTATCTGCTCTGGGGCTTCGGTTTTACCGGGTCCCACCGTTTTTATTACGGTCGGCCCATTTCCGGGACCCTCTATTTTCTGACCTTCGGTGTTTTTCTGATCGGCTGGATTGTTGACCTGTTTCTGATTCCGGCCATGGCCGACTCCGCCGAAAATCATTTCAGTGCCGGACCTTACGATTACAATATCGCCTGGTTGCTGTTGACCTTTCTCGGTCTGTTCGGGATTCACCGCATTTATATCGGTAAATGGATTACCGGTATTCTCTATATGCTGACCGGCGGTCTGATGGGAATCGGCTATATCTACGACTACTGGACCTGGAACCAGCAGGTGGCCGCAGCCAACGGGCAGGGCGGCTAGCGGATGTCAACCATGGACGAAACGGATGTGATTCGGGTGCCGATCGACGGGGTTTTGGATCTGCACACCTTCCAGCCCCGCGAGGTGGGTAGCCTGATTCCCGACTATCTGGAGGAATGCCGTCGTATGGGGATTCTGCAGGTTCGAATTATTCACGGCAAGGGACAGGGGATTCTGCAGCGACGGGTCCATGCCATTCTCAAGCGTTTGCCCTGGGTCAGCTCTTTTCGGCTGGCCGATGCCGCAGGAGGAGGCTGGGGGGCGACCCTGGCGCAATTGAAACCCTTGCGCCAAGGGGCCGAACCGCCCGAGGAAAAAAAGGTGTGAGAGAGGCTATTCCGACAGTTTTGCTAGGAAAGAGGGGGCGTGCGTTTGGTGTGGTTTGCACAGAACAGACCTCAGCGGTTTTTGCGCCCTCGCTTTTTTAAAGGTTCGTAGCGCAAC
>JARRKW010000319.1:0-3078 GCA_037387645.1 Desulfuromonadaceae bacterium | reverse complement strand
GCATTATCACCGCCGTCCGCGGTGGGGTGGTGGATGCTCGTTTCGAAGGCACCCTGCCGCGAATCCACAACCTGTTGCTCAGCGGCGAGAATCAGACCATCGTCATCGAAGTCGCCCTCCATCTGAACGCCCACGAGGTGCGCGGCATTGCCCTGACGCCGACCCAGGGGCTGGCCCGGGGCGCCCCAGTGCTGGATACCGGTCAACCGCTGCGAGCGCCGGTGGGTAAAAATATCCTTGGCCGCGCCTTCAATGTCTTCGGCGCCCCCATCGACCGCGGCGAAGCCCCAGCCGAGGTCGAACTACGCACGGTGCATCACAAACCGGTTCCTCTGGCCGAACGTTCAACCAAATCGGAAATTTTCACCACCGGCATCAAGGCCATCGATGTCCTCGCCCCGCTCGAACGCGGCGGCAAAGCCGGCTTCTTCGGCGGCGCCGGAGTCGGCAAAACGGTACTGATCACCGAACTGATTCACAATATGGTCGGCGCCCACCAGGGGGTTTCGATCTTCTGCGGCATCGGGGAACGCTGCCGCGAAGGGGAAGAACTCTACCGCGAGATGCGCGAAGCCGGGGTGCTTGCCAATACGGTCATGGTTTTCGGCCAGATGAACGAACCGCCGGGAGCCCGCTTCCGCACCGGCTTCACCGCCCTGACCATGGCCGAATATTTCCGCGAGGATTGCGGTCAGGAAGTGCTGCTGCTGATCGACAACATCTTCCGTTTTATTCAGGCCGGGATGGAGATTTCCGGCCTGCTCGGCCAGCTCCCATCACGCCTCGGCTACCAGCCGACCCTGGCCTCGGAACTGGCGGCGCTGCAGGAACGGATCATCAACACCCGGCGCGGAGCGATCACCTCGATCCAGGCGGTCTATGTGCCGGCCGACGACTTCACCGATCCAGCCGCGGTGCATACCTTCTCCCATCTTTCGGCCACCATCGTCCTCTCCCGAAGGCGCGCCAGCGAGGGGCTTTACCCAGCCATCGATCCGCTGGAATCCAACTCTAAAATGTTGTCGCCCCAGGTGGTTGGCGAACGCCACTACCGCATCGCCCGGGAGATCCGCCGCACCCTGGCCACCTACGAAGAGCTCAAGGACATCATCGCCATGCTCGGCATCGAGGAACTGTCCCGCGACGACCGGCGCACCGTCTTTCGCGCCCGCCGCCTGGAACGTTTTCTGACCCAGCCGTTCTTCACCACCGAGCAGTTCACCGGGCAGAAGGGACGCTCGGTCTCGCTGGAACAGGCACTGGCCGGCTGCGAACGGATTCTCGACGACGAATTCAGCGACACCCCGGAACAGGCTCTGTACATGATCGGCGCCATCGATGAGGTGAAACGGAAAGTTGCGGGGTCGACGGAACCGGAGACGGCAACATGAAACTCAGGGTGCTGGTGCCGGACGACATCATTTTCGACGACGAGGTGCACAGCCTGGTGGCCGAAGGCGAAGACGGCCATTTCGGCCTCAAGCCCCGGCACATCGACTTCGTTTCGGCCCTGGTTCCGGGCATCCTCTGTTTCGTCCGGCGGCCGGATTCTGCCGAGGAATACCTGGCCGTCGACCACGGCATCCTGGTCAAGCAGGGCGCGACGGTGACCGTTTCGGTGCGCAATGCGGTCGGCGGCGTCAGCCTGGAAGAGCTGGTGGTGACGGTTAACTCCCGTTTTCTCGAACTGGACGACCGGGAACGGTCGGTGCGGTCGGCGGTGGCCCGCCTCGAAGTCGGGTTTTTACGGAGGGTGATGGATCTGAGATGACAACGGCGCCAAAAGATCCCCCAAAACGCCCCGGGGCCCACCGGGAATTTCAGCAAAAGATCGAGGCCAAGCAGCGCCGCAAACTGTACAGCCAGCAGCAGGGCGAACACAAGACCTGGTTCGGGCTGGGAATGTTCGGGCTGGTCGGCTGGTCGGTGGCTATCCCCACTCTCGCCTGCATCGCCTTCGGCGTCTGGCTCGACCGCACCGTCACCGGCCGCTACTCTTGGACCCTGATGATGCTCGGCGTCGGCATCGCTCTCGGTTGTTTCAATGCCTGGTTCTGGGTCAGCAAGGAACGGGACGCCATCACCCGGCAGAGCCACCCAAAGGAGGATCGGCATGAACAATGATATCTCCTTGATCGCCGCCGGCTTCGCCATCGGAGCGGTCGCCGGATGCTTGTATTTCGGCGGATTGTGGCTGACCGTCCGCGACATCACCGCCGCGAAAAAGCCTCGGCGGCGCCTGACTCTCAGTTTTCTGCTGCGCATGGCCATGCTGCTGGGCATTTTTTATTTTCTGACCGGCTGGGGCAGTCTCGCCATGGTCGCCGCCATGGCGGGGCTGCTCGTTACCCGGCAACTGTGGCTGATCGGTAAGGGACGGATTCGACCGATCCGGGGGTAATATGCATATCAGTCCCGACAACATTCTGATCTGGCAGTGGCAGGCGTTTCACCTCAACGCCACCCTGATGTTCACCTGGCTGAACATGCTGCTGCTCACCGTCGGCGCTGCGACAATCACCCGCCGACTCGGCCGGGGCGGTGAGATGGGGCGGGGACAGAATATGCTTGAGGTGCTGGTGGGCGGCATCACCGGCGAACTGGAGGCGCTGGGCCTCAAACCGGCCGCCGAGTTTCTCCCCTTCATCGGCACCCTGTTTTTGTTCGTACTGATTTCCAACCTGTTGTCGGTGATTCCCGGCTATCAGCCCCCGACCGGGTCCCTGTCCACCACCACCGCCCTGGCGGTCTGTGTGCTGGTGGCAACCCCCTGGTGGGGCATCCGCCGGCAGGGGGTGCGCAATTATCTGAAACTCTACCTCCAACCGACGCCGCTGATGCTGCCCTGCAATCTGTTCGGCGAACTGTCCCGCACCCTGGCCCTGGCGGTGCGCCTGTTCGGCAACATCATGAGCGGCACCATGATCGCCGCCATTCTGCTGACCGTCGCGCCGCTCTTTTTCCCGGTGCTGATGAATCTGCTGGGGCTGCTCATCGGGGTGATCCAGGCTTACATCTTCGCCATTCTGGCGGCGGTATATATTGCCGCGGCGGTGCAGATGCAGGAGCGGCATGAGG
>JARRKW010000318.1:0-3102 GCA_037387645.1 Desulfuromonadaceae bacterium | reverse complement strand
GCCTTCAGTGCCCTCGGCCAACAGCACTTCCCGGGGAGCAAAGGTACTCAGCTCACCCCGGACACCGTCCAGATCGACGGTTTCGGTCAAACGAAATTCGCCGGTGGTGATATCCAAAACCGCGATCCCCCAGCGCTCACCCGCACCTGCGGCGATGGCCATCAGATAATTGTTCTCTTTCGGCTCCAGGGTGTCGGTGTCAACCACCAGACCGGGGGTAACAACCCGCACCACTTCGCGCCGAACGATACCCTTGGCCGCTTTCGGATCCTCGACCTGCTCACAGATGGCCACTTTGAAACCATTTTCCACCAACCGGGCGATATAGGGTTGGCAGCTGTGATAGGGGATACCGCAGAGCGGCACCTCTTCGGCCGCCCCCTTGTTGCGCGAGGTCAGGGTAATATCCAAAACCCGCGCGGCGGTGACGGCATCGTCCAGGAACATTTCATAAAAATCGCCGAGTCGGAAAAACAGGATGGCATCGGGATACTGCTCCTTGATCTCCAGATACTGGCGCATCATCGGGGTGCTGCCGGACATACAGAAAAACCCTCATATCTATGAACAAATACTGTCTTCCACCTCCCGAAAGATGCTTCGGACATCCTGTTGGCAGGCATTTCGCTTAATTCGGCCCATGGTAGCAAACCCCCCACGGGCCTGCAAACATTTTCCCGAGCCAAAAAACCGAACGGACGGTAAAATTCTTGACCGAACCAAACAGGAATGTTAATAAATCGCCATCCAGGAGGAGCTATGAGCGCAATGGAACGTTCGCAACAGGATATTTTCGAAAAAAACCTTTACGATATCACTTCGCTGGAGGACGAGATCCGGGCCGACCTGCTCTGCGACCGGCTGTTAAAGGCCTGCGGTCTGCACCTGATGGAGCATCACCGGCTGAGCGCCGAAGAGGCCAGTCGTCTCTGTTACGGCGCCAGTTACTTTCTCCGGGAATACCTCATTCCCGATCGCCGGGTGAATCTGTTCGAACTGCAGCCCCGGCATATTCGCCAGTTTGCCGGCAACTGGTATATCGTCAAAAACCTGGAGCCGAATCTGACCGAGTTGACCGGCATGCTCGAAGGGGTTCTGGCCTTTCATAGCTACTGTCACAGCCTGGGACTGGTTTCCGGCCAACAGGCCGAAACCATTCAGGCCAGTTGCGCCGATCTCGATTACTATCAGAGCCGCATCGAAAGCTTTTTCGCCATTGAAAACGATGGCTACTTCCAGTGGCTGGCAGACTGTCCCCTGGACGATTGATTCGCCGGCTCCGACCAAAGACCACTGCCATGTCTCATGCCAACGCAAAAATCCGAGCGGCCCGCGTCTCCATCGGCACCGCCGCTGCCCTGACCGTTCTGAAACTCATAACCGGAGTAATGACCGGATCCATGGCCGTCCTGTCCTCAGCGGTCGATTCGCTGCTGGATATTCTCATGTCTGGGGTCAACTACCTGGCCATTCGCCAGGCGGACCAACCGGCGGATCAGTCCCATCCCTTCGGCCATGGCAAGTTCGAAACCGTGGCCACCCTGATCCAATCGATAGTGATCACCCTTTCCGGCGGCTGGATTCTCTATGAATCGATCCGTCGTCTTCTGTACGGCAGCCAATTGAACCGTCTCGGCAGCGGCATTCTGGTGCTGCTGCTGAGTACCCTGGTCTCCTGGGCGATTACCCGCTACCTGCGCCGCGTCGCCCGGGAAACGGATTCTTCGGCACTGGCTGCCGACTCGCTGCATTTCGCCATGGACGTTTACAGTAATCTGGCCCTGCTGGTCGGCTTGATCCTGGTTTCCGCCCTGGATCTCCCCTGGCTCGACCCGGTTCTGTCGCTGCTGGTCGGTCTCTACATCATCTCCGAAGCGGTCAAACTCCTGCGCCACGGCCTGCGGGATGTCCTGGACGAGGAATTGCCCGAGGTCATCAAGGAGGAAATCACCACCCTGATCGAAACCCACAAAGGGGATCTCATCGGCTATCACAACCTGCGTACCCGACGCGCCGGCTCCCAGAAAATCATGGATTTTCACCTGACGGTCTGCAAACACCTGACCGTGGAAGAGGCCCACGACATTTCCGATCAGTTGGAAAAGAAGATTGAGGGGGAAATCCTCGGTTCGGACGTCACCATCCACATTGAACCCTGCCAGAGAGCAGAATGTCCCGGACGCCAGAAATGTCATCTGGAGGCCCGCGAAAGCGATCTGCCATAATCCATCTGTTGCAAATCCCACCGTTGAAGAAGAACCTTCGATGTCAATTGGTGGGAGGATCCCGTAGAAAACCGAAGTCCCCCAGGGCAGGCACGGGGGCCTGTCCCTACGGAGAATTCGGGGTGGATCAAGGTTTTTCCATCAGAAAGCGATTGTAGCGGAGCAAGTCAACAGCACCGCAGGGGACGCCTCGACACGCGCTTGCGAACGAAGAGGTGCCACGAAGCACAACAGGTCCCATAAACCAGCGCCGCTGATCAAAGCCCTGCCCCGGGCGACAGCAGCGCCCCACGCCAGTGGCAGCCGCTTTTTGCTTACTTTTTGTCGGCTCACAAAAAGTAAGGCGCCCGCCGGGGCGCGTCCCGGCGATTTTCTAGCCCATAGCCTGGACGACAAACTACCGTTTTTTTAAAGGCAAAATCTAAATTCGCCGGTCCCGGCCGGCTGCCGGGTAACTTTCTTTTCAAGGCCAAAAAGAAAGTTACCAAAGAAATGGCCTGAAATCAGCTGTCGCCAGACTTCTGCCGCGAAGATCCAGTGGCTCGGCGAACTCTCGGAGGGTTCAAAACCCTGGATCGACTCCGTGGGAACGCCCCTCCTATCAATCTTACATGGCGGGATGAAACAATTACCCTCTTGCCAGCATTCATGTTGCTGTTGGGAAAACCAAAACCACCAACCGGACAGGCATGGGGCCCAGCCTCCTACGGAGACCATCCGAGACGAACACAGGGTTTTCCAACCAAAAGGCGATTGCACCGAGGAAAATCAACAGCACCGCGGATGACGCTTCGACACGCCTTCGCGATCGAAGAGGTGCCAAGAAGAAAAGTAGAGTTCATTGCCCAGAACCGCTGAACGGAGCTCTTCCACGGGC
>JARRKW010000317.1:0-6038 GCA_037387645.1 Desulfuromonadaceae bacterium | reverse complement strand
GATCATGGGTGACCAGGATGACGGTGCGTCCCTGCCGGTGGATGTCGGCCAGCAGCTCGAGAATTTCCAGACTGGTTTTGGCATCGAGTTGACCGGTCGGCTCGTCGGCCAGCAACAGCAGCGGGTCATTGATCAGAGCCCGGGCGATGCCACCCGTTGCTGCTGACCGCCGGAAAGCTGGCCGGGTTTGAAATCCATGCGCTCGGCCAAGCCGACCAGACTCAGCAGTTCCTCGGCCCTGGTTTTGAGCTGCCGGTGAGGGGTACGGCTGTAGAGGCCCGGCAGCATGACGTTTTCGCAGGCGGAAATGTAGGGGATCAGATAAAAGGATTGAAAAATGAAACCGATCAGCCGGTTGCGCAGTTCGCTCAGCCGTTCATCCGGCAGCGCCGAGACATCCTGGTTGGCCAACTGGTAGCGGCCAGCGCTGGGGCGATCGAGCAGGCCGAGGATGTGCATCAGGGTGGATTTGCCCGAGCCGGAGGTGCCCAGCAGGGCGATGAATTCACCGTTTTCGACCCGCAGGGCGATGTCCTTCAGGACCTCAATGGGCTGACCGGCCTGCTGGAAGGTTTTGCCAATGCCTTCCAGTTGAATGAGGGGGCTGTGGCTCACGGCTGTTCCTTGGCGCGCTGGTGCGGCAGTTCGACCTGGGTGGCCACCAGATCGCCTTCGCTCAAACCGGAAAGGACTTCGCTGTGGGTCAATCCGGCCAGACCGAGTTCCGGGGTGGCCCGTTCGATGGCACCGCTTTGGTTCTGCACAAAAACCACCTGGGAGCCGTCCACCCATTTCAGGGCCGAGTTGGGCAGGCGCAGCACCTGGGCCTTTTCCTCGACCACGATCTGGACCTGGGTGGTCATTTCCGGCCGCAGCCGTTCGGCCTGCTGGCGGTCGATTTCAACCAGGGCGCGGTAATAGACGATGTTGTCGCGGATTTCCGGTTCGGGGTAGATCGTGCTGATGTGGCCGCTGAAGGTTTGTTCCGGGTAGGCATCCACCCGGAATTCCACCGCTTGTCCGGCCTGGGCCAGGCCGACATCGGTTTCATCGACATAAACCCACATTTCCAGGCGGGTCGGGTCGATGACCGTGACCAGATTGGCCACCTGCAGGCCGGCCACGACGGTTTCCCCTTCCTGGGCGGTGACCTGACTCACCAGGCCGTCCATGGGACTCAGCACCCGGGTGTAGGACAGGCGGATGCTGATGGCATCGAGAGCCGCCGTGGCCTGTTCCACCGCCCGTTGCGCCTTGTTTTTTTCCTGCGCAAAGTCCTCCTGTTCCCGCTGCCAGGTGGCCCGGTTGGCCCGCACCTGACTGGCATCGATGTCCGCCTGTTGCCGGGCCTGTTCCAGTTCGTCAATGGAAACGACCTTTTCAGCGACCAGTTCCTGCATTCGTCGATAGTTGTTCTGCGAATAGAGGGCGCGGGCTTCGGCCAATTCCAGGGCCGAGGCTGCTTCGGCAATGCGCAGCGGATAGACCTTTTCGATGCGCTGCAATTCCGATCGGGCGGCTTCCATGCGGGCCCGGGCTTCCTTTTCCTGGGCCCGCCATTCCCGATTGTCGATCTGGGCCACCAGTTGTCCGGCCTTGACCCGATCTCCGACCCGCACCAGCATGCGGTCAATTTTGCCCGTGGCGCGGGCGCCGATTTTAACGATACCGCCAACCTGGGATTTGATGATGCCGGTTTCCTCCAGGACCTTGCGGACCGGGCCCAATGCAACCTGCTCGGTGGCGAGAATGCGGATTTGACCATCGGAAGAAGTACTTTGCCACCAGAAAAAACCGATAACGGCCAGAATGAGCAGGAACAGGGGAAGGAACAGTTTTTTCATGTCAAGGTTGTCCCGGTAGCTGAAAGTAAAAGCGAATGGGCATGGAGAACCGGTTCGCGAGGGAAACTTCGCGGGCAAAAGTTATGGTTTAAAGTGCCGATCCGTGAATCAATTTTAGAGGTGAAACGATGTAACCGAAACGGGCCACTTCCGCTGAAGTGGCCCAGAGGGTTTCGAGGCGCAAGACGGTTGCTTACGGCTTGGCAACCAGCCCCTGCCAGATCCAACCACTGCGGCCGGAGGCGTCGCCGATCCGCAGCCAATCCCCCGACTGATCCAGAACCTGGAAGACTTCCCCCTGCACGGCCTGGAAGATCATGGGATGATCCTTGCCCGAGCCCAGGCGCACATTCGCCCGGTCGGCATTGATCACAACGCTGTTTTCCTGCGCCGGTTCCGGCTGTTCCTGTTGTTTTACCAGGGTGTTGTGGATCCAGCCACTGGCGCCCTTGGCGTCTTTGACCTGCAGATAGCGGCCTTCCTTGTTTTGTACGGTCAAGGGAGTGCCCAGGGTGAGAATTTTCACGACCTTGGAATTGCCCACGGCGGGAAGGCTTCTCAGTTCGGCCTTGGAAACCCCGACCGTAACCGTGGCGGCAAACCCTGTGCCGGCCCAAAGCAACACCATGGTCATGAGACAGATACGTTTCATTTCAGTTCCTCCTTAAACGGGATTCGATTGATTGGGCTAACCTAGCATCGCAGCGGGAACCGTTTCAACGATTTTCTAACGGTCGCCACCTTTGACCGGAGTCTGTTGTGGGCGACGGCCCGTGATTGTCCGGTGGAGCTTGCCGCTCTCGGAGCAAGTCGGGCGCGGCATGGCTGCCGGTTGCTGATTTCAGAACGGGGTACGGGCGAAGTGTCGTTTGGTGGCTTCCTGCAGTTTACTCACGGCATGAAAGGCTTCTTTCAACAGGTCCTGTTCCGTCTTTGATAGCTGGTGCGGATTGAGGTAATGGCTCGGATTCTTTCCGGCTTCGATGAGGGCGATTTCGTTGCGCAGACGCAAAAAGGTGAGGGCCTCAAAGGCGGCCCGGATATGTTCGGCGGTCTCTTCGGAAAAGACGTTGTGTTCAACCAGGGCTTTGAGCCGTGCCAGGGTGGACAGTTCGTGCAGCTTTTTCTCCAGGGCAAACATGCGGATGCAATCGACGATATAGATGCTCCCCCCCTGTTTGGTGGACAGCTCGCCATCGTGCTCGCCGCTTTTATCCAGCAGAAAACGCCCTCGAGGGACATCATATGGTTGAGGAAGACCTGAAACTCGCGAATGCCGCGATTGACAATATCACGCAGGCACTGGGCCAGGCCGCCGTCACCGGCGATGGGAGCGAAATCGAACAGGATGGATGAGTAACGCACCTTCTGGGGTTCGGGGGTATTGACCCAGGCGGTGATGCGTTCATCCCAGTCCTTTACCCGGCCACGCCAGCTGGGGTTGTTGGCCATGACCTTGCCGTGACAGAGGGGATAGCCAACCCGCTGCAGGGAACGGACGATCTTGTCGGCAAAGGGGGCGAAAAAGGCCTCAATTTCCGGCAGACGCTCGTCGGGGACATTTTCATAGATGAAACCGTTGTCCTGGTCCGGGTTGAGCAGCATCTCCCGGCGGCCGCCGCTGCCCATGAGCAGGAAACAGAAACGGATATCCGGGGGTTCGTAGCCCTCATCCAGCATCTGTTGCATGCAGAGGTCGTACACCCGGCGGATAATGCCGTGGTGGATGTGGGAAAGCACCTCCATGATTTCAGTGGTCTGCCGGGTCTCAGAAAGCAGGGCCCGGGCCACGGAGGCTATTTCCCGGTGAATGGCGGCCAGCCCGTCCAGAGAGCTTTCCTCCCGGACTTTTCCCACCAGCGAGAGGGCTCTCTGACTGCGGAACCGCATCATGTCACGTACCGTGACAATACCGACCGCTTCGCCATGATCGACGACGGGCAGATGGCGAATCCTGTGGTTCAGCATGTAGGTCATGGCTTCGTACATGAAGGTCGATGGCGGCAGACAGTGCGGTTTCTGCGTCATGATGTCCGCCGCGGTCAGGGTGTCCGGATGGGCGGTGTCTTTAGCCAGAACCTTGGAAACCAGATCCCGCTCGGTGATGATGCCCAGGGGCACATAGGAATGGTCGGTGATCAACACCGCGCCGATCTGTTTTTCACTCAGACGCTTGGCGATGCTGCGGATGCTGTCGGTCGGAGCACAGACCTCCACCGGCGAGGTCATGATTTCGGAAAGCCGCTTTTTGAACGGATAGGATTCCGTTGTGGACAGCGACTGCTGGGTATGGTCGGCGACGATTTTGTCATAGAGCCGGCGAACCCGCGAGTGAATGATGCGGGTAAAATAATCTCTGAATTGGGGATAACTTTGGGCCGTTTGCTTCAATATGTCCGCGGGAATCAGATAGCATTCGGTGGTTTTAAGGGTTCGTGCACCGCCGGAATACGGTTCTCCGGTAAAGATCGGGGTGCCGCCGAAAAACGATCCCTGATGGCGGTAGTCGACCACAATTTCGCCGCCTCCCGGCGCCATGACGGTGATTTCAACCGAGCCATCTTTGATCAGATAGAGATGATTGGATGGCGGATCGTTTTGCTGGAAAATGTAGGCGCCGGAAGGAAATTTCTTACTGAAGGTCGCCGCCTGAATTTGTTTCCGAATCGGTTCAGGCAGCAGGTTGAAAGGCGGAAGTTCGTGAAGTTCTTTGAGCAGGGGCATGGTCAAATCCGGAAATTGTCGTCGCTTGGACTACCTGCGGGGGCGTATGGCCAGCAAAAACCCACGAAATAAATGCCAGAGGATAAACCCATTTAACTTTAATCCGTATACGGTGGCTTGGCAAATTCTTTTTCCGGCGTTTTTTTGGGCCGGTGAAAACGGCATCAGGCCTTGCGATCCAGGACGATGGCCAGAGCCAGGCAACCGAGGCTGGCAACCATCAGTTCGCCGACATGGGTGAAAAAATTGCGGGTCAACAGCAAATCAATGCCCATCAGGAGCACGCCTAGAATGCTGCAGGCCATCGACAGTCGTTTGCGCTGTTTTTGATTCATGAACGGCTGTTCGGGAGGGTCGCTGGGGGAGATGATTTTTCACCGGCGGCGGGCAGATTGTGCAGTTTCCGTAAAATGGCGTCGCTGTGGTCGGCGGTCTCTTCCGAGACCCGTTCGGCCATGATGTTGGAAACCAGGATGTTAAGCAGGAAGGTGATGGGACAGACCAGCAGGGCCGAGGACGTGGCCGGGAGAAAACCCTGGGGGCCGAACAGGTCGATTTCCAGAATCCAGCCGCTCATGGCCAGCAGGGTCATGCCGAATCCCCAGATGATGCCGGCCATGGCCCCGTATTTGTTCGATTTCGAATACCAGATGCCGAGCACAACCGTGGGGAAAATGGTGTTCCCAGCCAAGGCGAAGGCCATGGCCACGATCTGGGCGATGAGGGCCGGTGGATTGAGAGCGGTCATGACCACGATGCCGCAGAGAATGGCGGTAACAATGCGGCCGATGAGCAGGGCCTGACGATCGGTACATTCCGGATGCAGTACCGACGCCACCCAGTCGTGAGCAATGGCCGAGGCCCCGGCCAGCAGCAGGCCGGCCACGGTGGACAGGCCGGCGGCCAGGGCGCCGCCGGCGAGATAGCCGATGTAGGCGATGCCCAGGTTGGCTTTTTCCGGGGCCGAGAGGATGATAACGTCGGCCACCGCTCTGCCTCCCAGGGGGTTCCAGAATTTCCCCAGGGCGGCGTAGACCGGCGAGGACCAGTACAGCAGGCCGATGAAAAAGAGGCCCCAGAGCACCGATTTGCGGGCAATGTCCTCATTTCTGACCGTATAGAAACGGATCATGATATGCGGCAGGCCGGCGGTGCCGACCATGAGGGTAAAGACCAGGGCGATAAACTGGTAGAAATTGCCGGCTCCCCAGGGCAGGTAGATCCGGCGCAAGGTGGCGGTATCGGCAGCGTCGAGGGTGCCGCCGGCAACCCGTCCTTCCATCAGGTCGGAAATGATGCTGCCGTATTCAAGCTGGGGTAAAATGCCGTGTCCGCCGGCTTTTTTGATGAGAATCCAGAGGGGAATGATGAAGGCGGTGATAAGGATGACATACTGAATCTGCTGGTTGCGGGTCACCCCCGAAATGCCGGAAATGAGCAGATAGACGCCGACCACCCCGGCGGTGAAGA
>JARRKW010000316.1:0-3109 GCA_037387645.1 Desulfuromonadaceae bacterium | reverse complement strand
GCGCCGCCACCGTCATCGATCATCCCCTGCAGGGGTATATGCTGGTGACCTTCTGTGTGTTAAAGGAATATCTGGACGAAAGCTACCGGGAAAACAGCCTGCGGGAGATCCGGGAACACATCATTGAGGAAATCGGAGAGTTGAATCTGCCGGACAAAATCCGCTTCACCAAATACCTGCCCAAAACCCCGGACAATCACATCAATCGGGAACTGCTCAAGGAAATCGCCCTGCAGATGGAAGGAATCTGAACGGGTTCACGGGTTCCGTTTCGAGAAAAACCCTGCTCAATCCGACTCCTGCTGCAAAACGGAAAACAGCGCACGCGCCACGGCGGCAGGCAAACCGGGAACCTGCGACAACTCTTCCGGGGTGGCCTGACGGATCCGCTTCAGGCTGCCGAAATGGCGCAACAGGGCCTTGCGGCGAGCCGGGCCGACACCGGGGACGGTCTCCAGAGCCGAGCTGAGCGCAGCCCTGGTGCGCAACTTGCGGTGATGACTGAGCGCAAAGCGATGGGCCTCGTCACGCAACCGCTCCAGCATGAACAGCGCCGGCGAACCCTGACGCAACAGCACCGGGTTCTTGCGTCCGGGCAGAAAAAAGCGCTCTTCACTGCGTTCCAGCGCCTTGCCCCGCACATTGGCCACCACCCGACTCTTGGCAATTCCGGCACAGTCAATACTCTCCGCCAGGCCCAGTTCCTGGAGCACCCGATGAACCACCGCCAGTTGCCCCCTGCCCCCGTCAATCAGCAAAAGATCGGGTAAATCCCCCTCCTGTTGTCCGCGCGACAGCCGCCGCCGCAAAACCTCGTAAAGGGAGGCATAATCGTCGGCCTGCGCCACGGTCTTGATTTGATAGTGCCGATACTCCGCGGGTGCGGCTTCCCCGTCCAGCAATACCGCCATGCTGCCGACACTCTGTTGCCCCTGCACATTCGAGATGTCGAAACATTCCATCCGGCGGGGCATGCGGCGCAGATGCAAAAGCCGGGCGATTTCCTCCAGCACCGCCTCCATGGCCTCCCGACGACTGCCCCGCTCACGGAAAGCCTCCCGGGCATTGCGCTCGGCCAACACCACCAGCTCCCGCTTGGCTCCCCGCCGCGGCGCCGTCAGTGCCACCCGGCCGCCCTTGCAGTCAACCAGCCAGTTGCTCAGGGTTTCAGCATCCTCTGGCAAAAAGGGCAGTAGAATCCGATCGGGGATAAGCACCTCTCGAGCGTAAAACTGCTGCAGAAACGAGGAAAGCAGCTCCGTCTCGTCCAATTTCCAGTCGATGGCAAATGAGCGCCGGTCCACCAGCTTGCCCTGACGGACAAAGAGAATGACCAGCTCGACCTCCCCCCCTTCCCGATGCAAACCGAGCACATCCTGATCGCCAGGCTCCTGGGAGACCATCTTCTGCCGTTCAACGGTCTGTTCAATGGCACGAATCTGGTCGCGCAGCCGGGCAGCCTCCTCGAACCGCAAGGCCGCTGAAGCGGCCTGCATTTTCTCCCGCAACAGCTGCACCACCTCTTTTTCCCTTCCGCTCAGCAGAGCGATCACCCCATCCACCAACCGGCGGTAATCGGCCGCACTGATGCGATCGTGGCAGGGCGCACTGCATTGACCGATCTGAAAAAACAGACAGGGACGACCGCGCAAGCGGCAGTTTTTGATGGGATAGTGGCGCAGGGGAAAGATGCGATAGATTTCCTTGAGGCTGTCCCGCACCGCGGAGGAAGAGGCGAAAGGACCGAAATAGAGGGCGCCATCGCGCCTGACCTTGCGCACCACCTGCAGGGCCGGAAACTCCTCACGCGGATCCAGCCGCAGGGAAACATAGGTCTTATCGTCGCGCAGATTGATATTGTAACGGGGACGATGCTGCTTGATCAGGGTGTTCTCAAGGATGAGGGCTTCTTTTTCGGTATCGGTGACAATGGTTTCCAGCTCCCGCACCCTGGCCATGAGAAAACGGATATGGGCACGGCCGTCACCGGCTGCGGAAACATAGCTGCGCAGGCGATTGCGCAGATGCTTGGCCTTGCCGACATAGAGCACGGTACCGTCGGCGCCCTTCATGAGATAGACCCCGGGGGTGGCAGGCACTTTCCTCAGATCGAATACCGGTTTGGAATCCTCCATAAAGCGCTATCCTCCGCTTGGCTCAACCAAAAAAGCCAGGGAGACCCTGGCTTTTCATTCTTCATCACCAACAATGGCGCATTATTCGGACAATATCAGATGATCCGATTCGATCTCGACAAAAGCGGACAGCACCTGCTTGACCCGCTCTTCAGTGGCTTCACCCAGAAAACGGGTGTAAAGCTGCACCGCCCGCCCCTCGCGTTTGTGGGATTCGGCCAGGTTCTCCTTATGGGAGGGGGAGCACTCCCCGGGCTCAAAGAGCTCTTCGGGCTTGGGGACGCCCAGGATTTTACAGAGCACCGACGCGTGCTCCGCCTCGACCTTGGCCAGCGCGGAGAACATGGCCTGTCCTTCCGCACTGTCGGCCATCTGAGCGGCCCCCCGATAAAAGGTGCTGTTGCCCACTTCCAGCTGCAGGGCGCGTTCGAGGTTGTCACGGCTTTTTTTGGAGAGGTCACCGACCGGTTCCGGTCGGTAATCGGCCGCCAGCACGATATGTTTGGCATGTGCCCCACAGAAAGGGCAGTGACTCGGCGGCTGCGAACCAAGACAGGGATCACCACAGATTCGGCAGCGATATACATTCATAGACAGGTCTCCTGTTGAGTTGCAGTGACCGTGAGAATAGCAAGGAGCTCAACCGCTGTCAACTGGCCACCACCCCAGAGTCAAAGCAACCCTGCAACCCAGCTCCGCGCTGTTCCGGTCAAACGGAAGCGGCGGACTCATCCGGTCCCTTCCGACCGGCCCTCGTCTCGACGGGATCGACCCAGACCCTGGCCGGTGGAGCCTGGCCGTCTTTGTCGACGCCGAAATAGAGGGTCTGGTGGGGGAAGGGTATTTCGATCCCCAACTGGTCGAAGCGGTTTTTCATGCGGCGATTGAATTCGCGACCGACCCACCACTGCTTGATCGGAGCCGTTTTGATCCTGGCCGTGATCACCACGGCCGAATCTCCGAAAGCATCGACC
>JARRKW010000315.1:0-3110 GCA_037387645.1 Desulfuromonadaceae bacterium | reverse complement strand
GGCCGGCCGCTGCCGCCGCCGATGAGGAGGCCGCGGAATTGGTCGAGGCCTTCGGGCTCAAATTGGAAGCGGAAGCGCCAACGGTGCTGGGACCGAGGCTGCGGCGGCAGCGGGAATTGATGGTGGAAGTCTCCACGTTGCCCAGCCCGGTGTTGCGGGCGGAACCTCTGGTTTGTGTCGGCTTGCGGCATAAGGGGCCGGAAGGCGAAGAGGACCACCATTTCCTCGGCCTGTTTACTGAAAAAATGGTGGAGGAGCCGGCCACCCATACCCCGGCGCTGCGGCGGCGGCTTGAATCCACCCTGGAAAGGCTCTGTCTGCCCCGGGACAGCCACGACTATCGCCAAGCCATTGAAATCTTCAATACCTTTCCCAAGGTCGAACTGTTTTTCCTCAAGCCGGAAGAACTGTTGACGGCGGTTCGTTCCCTGATCAGGGTCTCCCGCGCCAACGAAATCCGCCTGGTGGCGACCTCCAGTCTGGCGGTACGGGGGCTCACCCTGTTCCTGCTCATGCCGCAGAATTTCTATGCGCCGGTCCGCATGCCCCGCATCGAGGCTTACCTGCGCCGCTATTTCAGCGCATTGCAGATCGAATCGAAAATTATCCATATCGCCGACGATTACACCATTCACCACGTCAGTCTGATCCCCGGTTCGGATCGGGTGGCGCTGGATCTCGGTCGACTCGAACAGGGACTGACCCGCATTGCCCGTCCCTGGGACATCCGCCTGCAGGATCTGCTCGATCGCGCTTTCGGTAAAGCGGAGGGACTGACCGTGTGGCACCGCTACGGCGCCGGGTTCTCCCGCAATTACCGGACCCTGGTTCATCCCCGCTTCGCCCTGCGCGATATCCGGCAGCTGGAGCGGGTTCTGGCTTCCGGTGACGAAATGTTCGATCTCTGGGGGCCTTTCAACGGGCACGAAAAGCATTATCGTCTGCAATTCTACAGTCTGCGTCGCAGCTACCTGAATGAGATGATGCCGTTGTTGGAAAATCTCAATCTGACGGTTATCGAGGAGGTCGATTTCGATTTGCAGGTCGATGGACAAAGCGTCTATCTGAAAAGCTTTTCCATCCGCAGCTGTCCGGGAGGCGGGGAGCTGTCCGAGCAGCGCGGGTTGCTGCTGCAGGCCCTCGGCGCCCTGCGACGGGGGGAGGTCGAGAACGATTATCTTAACCGGCTGTTGGTTCTGACCGGATTGTCCTGGCGGGAAATCGATGTTTTCCGCGGCTACCGCAACTACTATTTTCAGCTTGGCTCCCCCTATACCAAGAAGCGGGTGGCTTTCGCCCTCATCAAGAATCCCCGGGTGGCGCTGTTGCTGTTCCGGTATTTCGCCGGCCGTTTCAGCAATGATGTCGAATCGAACGATTCCCTGCTGCGGGAGGATCAGGTGCTGTCGCCCTTGCGGCTGGAGATTGCCGCCGCCCTGCAGGATGTCTCCGATGTCAACGAGGACAATATTCTGCGGACCCTGTTCAATCTCATCGATTCGACGGTACGGACCAATTTTTTTCTCCGCCGCGACCGGCCCGATTATTTTTTCGCTTTTAAAATCAGTGCCATCGGCATCATCGATATGCCGGCGCCCCGGCCCCTGTACGAAATTTACGTGCACTCGGCGACCATGGAAGGAATTCACCTGCGCGGTGGTAAGGTGGCGCGCGGCGGTTTGCGCTGGTCCGATCGACCCGACGATTTCCGCACCGAGGTGCTGGGGCTGATGAAAACCCAGATGACCAAGAATGCCCTCATCGTGCCGGTCGGTTCCAAAGGGGGGTTCGTGGTCAAAACCCCTTATGCGGATCGGGAGAAAGGCCTGGCCCTGGCCCGGGAGGCCTATCAGACTCTGATCAGCGGGCTGCTGGACCTGACCGACAACCGGGTCGGCGGCCGGGTGGTTCCGTCAGCCGGCCTGGTCAGCTACGACGAAACGGATCCCTATCTGGTGGTGGCGGCCGACAAAGGCACGGCCCATCTGCCCGATACCGCCAATGCCCTGAGCCAGAGCTACGGTTTCTGGCTCGACGATGCCTTTGCCAGCGGCGGCTCCCAGGGGTACGATCATAAAAAACTGGGCATAACCGCCCGGGGCGCCTGGGAATGCGTCAAGCGGCATTTCCGCGAATGCGGTGTGGATATCCAGAGCCGGCCCTTCACGGTGGTGGGGATCGGCGACATGAGCGGCGATGTGTTCGGCAACGGTATGTTGCTGTCGCGCCACATCCGTCTGCTGGCCGCCTTTGACCACCGGCATATCTTCCTCGATCCGGACCCCGATGCGGAGACCGCCTTTGCCGAACGCCAGCGGCTGTTCAATCTGTCCCGTTCCAGCTGGAACGATTACGATCGCAGCCTGATTTCCGCGGGGGGCGGGGTTTATTCCCGCTCCGCCAAGGAGATTCCCCTGTCTCTGCCGGTACAGCGCTGGTTGGGCGTACGCCACGAGTCCCTGGATGCCCCCGGCCTGATCCGGCTGTTGTTGAAGGCCGAGGTGGATCTGCTTTGGAACGGCGGCATCGGCACCTATGTCAAGGCGAGTTCGGAGAAGAACGAAGATGTCGGCGACCGGGCCAATGACGGAATCCGGATCGATGCGCGCCAACTGCGGGCCAAGGTGGTGGGGGAAGGGGGCAACCTGGGTTTCACCCAGCGCGGGCGCATCGAATACGCCCTTTGTGGCGGGCGGATCAATACCGATGCGGTGGACAACTCGGCCGGGGTGGATTGCAGCGACCACGAGGTCAATCTGAAAATCTTCATGCAGCACCTGCGGCAGATCGGACAGGTTGCATCGCAGGAAGAGCGTAACCGACAGTTGTCGGCCGTGACCGACGAGGTCTGTCAGGCCGTTCTGGCCAACAATTACGGCCAGAGCCTCTGTCTGTCCCTGGAGCGGCTGCGCTGCGCCCGGGGCCTGGAACCCTTTCTGGCCCTGTCCGAACGCCTCAGTCGCGCCGGTCTGATGGATCGGCGCGGCGAGTCGCAGTCCGCTGGAAAGTCTGCGATTAAGGAATTCAAGGCCACGGCCTATGGACCGCTCCTCTTTCATCTTAAAGAATTCCCTGGAAAAGGGTTCCAGGTCTATCTCAAGTGGCCAGCG
>JARRKW010000314.1:0-3890 GCA_037387645.1 Desulfuromonadaceae bacterium | reverse complement strand
CTTTACCGGTTTTTCGTCCCCCGGCGCGGCGTTCTCTTTCTGTTGACCCTGTTGTTGCTGGGTTCCGGTCTGGCCGGCTTGAGCCGATTGCAGATCCGGGACGACATCGAGGCCATGCTTCCCGACGACAGTTCCGTCGTGGCGGAGGACTTTCGCCGCCTGCAGCAGGCGCCCTTCGCCCGCAAGGTCCTGATCAGTCTCACGGGCAACCAGCTTACCGGCACGGCGAATCTGCTCAGCGCCACCGATGCCTTGGCCGCGGCCCTGTCGACGGATTATTTTACCCACGTGGTTACCGGGCCGCTGGCGCTGGGTGACAACCACCTGCCGGACTGGTTGGAGCAGAGTCTGCCGTTGCTGTTGGGGCCGGAGGATCTGCAACGCATTGCCGGCCGGCTGACCCTGGAGCAGGTGCAGGTACAACTGGAAACCGGTTACCGACGTCTGCTGTCGCCGGACGGTTGGCTGCTGAAACGGGCGTTTCGCCGTGATCCCCTGGAATTGCGCCAGCTGGGGCTGGAAAAGTTACGTTTTGTTAATCCCATCAGCAAAACCCGCTTGCGGGACGGCCATTTTTTCAGCGCTGACGGCCGCAGCACCCTGATTATCGCCGACTCCCCGGTTTCCATTACCGATTCCGGCGCGGGGTCCAGACTGCTGGAACAGTTCCGGCAGGTCGCCGATGGGGTCCTGCCCAAGGGGATCAGCGCCCGACTGGTCAGCGGCCATGCCTATACCGTCGCCAACGCCGAGGCGATCCAGCGCGACCTGTTCATTGTGTTGAGTCTGTCGACCCTGGGGCTGGCCGTGCTGTTTCTGTTGTTTCTGCGTTCCTGGCGGGCCCTGTTCGTGTTTCTGCTGCCCCTGTCGGTGCTGGGGCTGGCTGCGGTGGCGATTTCCTGGTGTTATCCGGTGGTTTCCGGGGTGACCCTCGGTTTCGGTGCCGTGTTGCTGGGGATTACCGTTGATTACGGCTTGCATGTCTATTTCGCCCTGCGGCGCGCTGAGGAGGCGGCGGAAACGGCTCTGGGGCGGGTCTGCCGGCCGATTCTGTTCGGCGCGGCGACCACTCTGGCCGGGTTTGCCGTACTGCTCGGCTCCAACCTGCCGGGACAACGCCAACTGGCGGTTTTTGCCATAACCGGCATCAGTGCGGCACTGCTGTTGGCCCTCATTGTGCTGCCGCATCTGGTGGCGGCCGATTGGCGGCCGGTTTCACGGCCCCTCCGCCGGCAACCGGGGGCGGTTCCCCGGCGGTGGTCCGGTCCGGTAATTCTGCTCTGGCTGGCGGTGATGATGGTTTGCGCCTGGAAGCTGACCGCGGTACCCATTAATGGGGAATTGCGCAGTCTCAGCCTGGTTCCGGCCGAGTTGCGTGCGGCCGAGGAGGAAGTGCGGCAGACCTGGGGCGAGTTGCGTTCCATGGCCATGATTTTTGCCGAGGGTGGAAATTTGCAGGAAGCCCTGGGAGCCAACGACCTGTTGTTCGAATTTTTGCGCCGTCGTCTGCCCGAAGCGCAGCTGGTCAGCCTGGCTCCGCTGCTGCCCGCCCTTGCGACCCAGTCCGCCAACGGGCAGCGGTGGCGGGAGTTCTGGCAGCAGCAGCGGGATCCACTCCGGCAGCTGCTGCGTCAGGCCGGCCGGGCCCGGGGTTTTAGCGAAGACGCGTTCGCGCCCTTTTGGGCCGGGTTGCAGCGGCAGCCCGAAATGGTAACACCGGAAACCCTGCGCCGGCTCGGTTTTGGTGATCTGCTCGATGCCCTGCTGCTGCAACAGGACGGCCGGGTGCAGCTGCTGACCCTGGTGCCGGACAGCCCGCAGCTGGCCGCTCTGTTCGCCGCGGACGCGCCGCTGCCGCCCGGTATCCATCTGGTCTCCCAGGGCCGCTTCGGGCGCCAGATAGGGGACGCCATCCGGGCCGATTTTCTGCGTTTCATCGGCCTGGCCGGAGGAGCGGTGCTGCTCATGGTCGTCCTGCTGCTGCGGCGGCCGGGGCAGGTCCTGCTGGCTCTGCTGCCGGTGCTGACCGGGTTGGTGGTCATGCTCGGCACCATGGGCTGGCTGGGGATGGAGTTCAACCTGTTCAATATCGTGGCCACCATTCTGGTCATCGGTCTGGCCGTCGATTACGGAATTTTCATGGTTTGTCGCGAGGAAGAGGACGGGGAGCGGACGACCCGGAGGGCGGTGCTGGTGGCCGGTCTGACCACCCTGGCCGGGTTCGGCGCCCTGGTTTTTGCCGAGCACCCGGCCCTTCATTCCATCGGCACCAGCGTGCTGCTGGGCATCGGCGGAGCGGTGCCGACGGCGCTGCTGCTGATCCCCGCCCTGCAGGGAAAGCGCTCCTGATGCCGTGGCGTCGCTGGCTGCCGCTGCTGCTGGTCGTCGTGCTGGGCGGGTGCAGTTCCGTCCCCTTTGCCCGGCCCCGGCTGGTGCCCACCCGGGAACTGACGGTCAACGAGCTGCTGGCGCCGTTCTGGTTGGACGGCGATGATGTTTACCGGATGCGCCAGACGGGTCTGTTCCGTTATGGGAAAGAGGAGCTTCCCCTGGAAGGGTTCATGGAACTCAATGCCGCCGGCCGGCAGGCCCGGCTGCTGATTTTCGACGGCATGGGCCTGAAACTATTGGACCTGACGGTTTCTGCCGAAGGGGTCGAGGAACACTATCTTCATCCCGAGTTGCGGCAGCAGCCCTATCTGGCCGAGGCCGTGGGCGCCAGTGTGCGGCGGATCTTCCTGCGGCCGCAGCCCGCCCCTGATAATGTGCTGGAAATCGAAGGCCGGTGTTACCGCCTGCGGCCCGCGAACGGGACCGGCCTGAGTTTCATCTTTGGCGGAGAGCCGCCGCTGTTGCTGGAAAAACACAGCGTCGGCCCAACCGAGCACTGGCAGGTCAGCTATTATCAGTATCGGCAGCTGGCCGGGCGGTTGATTCCGGAAGCCGGCGGTGGTGCAGGTGCTCTGCGCCCAGGTCGTGATCGAGGGGGGGATGGCCGAGTCCCTGCGGCTGCGGCGTCTGGAACGGGCCAAGTTTTTCCGCCAGGTGCGGCCCGAACAGACCCTGCTGGTGTGCTGCCGAAGACTCCGGCCAGGCGAGGAGTCCCTCTGGGAGGTCCGGCTGGAGCTGGAGGGAGAACCGGCCGCGGCTTTCAGAATGGTTTTGGCTGAGGAGGAAAAGGAATGAGAAAGGCCTATTTTCCGGCTCAGGCGAACGATCCGGCGCCTCTGCGGACCAGCGTGGAACGGGTGGTGCGGTTTGAAGAGGTCGACTCCCTGGGGATCGTCTGGCATGGCCGTTATCCGAGTTATTTTGAAGACGCCCGGGTGGCTCTCGGGGAAAAATACGGCATCGGCTATCTGGATATCTACCGGCAGGGGGTGCTGGCGCCGGTGAAGAAGATGCATTTCGACTATCTGCAACCGTTGCGGTTCAGTGAGCCCTTTACCATCGAAGGAATTCTGCACTGGTCCGAGGCGGCCCGGCTGAATCACGAGTACATTATCCGTGATGCCGATCGGCGGGTGGTGACCACCGGTTATACGGTGCAGCTGCTGATGGATCCCCGGGAGAATCTACTGCTGTTGCCGCCGCCGTTCTGGCAGGATTTTCTTGCGCGCTGGCGGGCGGGAGAGCTGGCATGAGAGCGGTCTGTGTGGTAGATACAGCCCTGGTTACCGCTTTCGGCGACGGTCCGGTGGCCTTGTGGCGGGGACTGTCGGCCGGCCAGAGCGCCATTGCCCCCCTGCGGCGGTTCGACAGCGGGCGCTACCAGAGCCGCCTGGCGGCCTGCGTACCCGATTTGAAGGCCGACGGCGATGATTCCCTGCTGCTGCCGTTGCTGGAGCGGCTGTTGCGGCAATTGCAACCGGTTCCCGCCGACAGCCGGG
>JARRKW010000313.1:0-3119 GCA_037387645.1 Desulfuromonadaceae bacterium | reverse complement strand
AACAGCACCTGGGGATTGAAACCGGTGTGGATGCCCCGGATCGAATAGACCGGGTCCAGGCGGTTCAGGGCGGAAAGGGAAACGTGTATGCCGGGCACGGTTTCCAGCACCTGGTTCAGGTCGGTGGCGCCCATGGCGCGGATATCCGCCGCTGTGACCACGCTGGCCACCGCCGGGGCCTTGGTGATCGGTTTGGCGCTGCCGGTGGCAATACTGACAAATTCCTCGTCGCCGTAGAGGGCGGCCAGATCTTCCTCCTGGGCCCAGGCCCAGTGAAAGGGCATGGCTGTCAGCATCAGGATGGTCAGGACCAATAGAATGGAACTCTTTTTCATGTTTTCCCCTGTTCTTCGGCTGTCGTCAGCTGTCAGCCGAGGCCATGGTTGGGTGAATTGGTGACCTTGCCATTTCCTCCGGGAAATACACATTAAAGTATACAAAATAAATTAATCCTACAACCATATAATCTCGGCTCGTGTCAATTAAATAAGTGATTTTTTGTTGTTTGCTCTGCTGTAGTGAGGTCGGTTAATGGATTCTTTTCCCCGGGCGGATCGGTTTCCGTGTCAACGACGATGGGTAAGGGAATTTGAATGGTAAAAGATGAACCCTGTCCCGGCGTGCTGGCAAGGAGGACTTCGCCGCCCATGAGCGCGCAGAAACGTCGGGTTATGGCCAGGCCAAGGCCGGTCCCTTCAAATTTACGCGTGGTGCTGCCGTCCACTTGGCGAAATTCTTCGAAAATCAGCTTTTGTTGATCGGGTGGGATGCCGATGCCGGTATCGCTGACGGTGATTTTCAACAGCTTCGGTTGCAATTCGGCCCGCAGGGTGATGGTACCGTTGGTGGTGAATTTGCCGGCATTGCTGAGCAGATTAAGCAGGCTCTGCAGCAGTTTCTCCCGATCGATGAGGAGGTTGGTGGATGTGGTTTCGATTTCGGTAATGAGCCGATTCTTGTTCTGTTGCATGATCGGTTGCATGGTCCCGGCGGCTTCGCTGGCCAGGTTGCGGATATTGACCTGCTCCAGATTCAACTCAAGCCGTCCGGCTTCGGCCTTGGCCATGGTGAGGATGTTGTTGATCATGGCGAGCAGTCGTTCGGAATTCTGGATCACCCGATTGAGATCCTCGACACTGTCGTAACGGCCGTCGATTTCCAGATCCTCCCGGACCAGATCGGCATAACCGATAATGGACTGGATCGGGGTCCGCAGCTCATGGCTCATGTTGGCCAGAAATTCGGATTTGTGGCGACTGGCGGTCAGGGCCGCATCGTGGGCTTCAACCAGCTCCCGGGTTCGGATGGCCACTTCGGTTTTCAATATCTCGCGATGGTTGCGCAGGCGCTGGTCTCGTTCCTGGAGACTGGTCATCATCATGTTGAAAACCGAAGCCATATGGGTGATTTCCCGGGGGCCGTCCAGTTCGGCATAGACATGGGTCCCCTCGTTTTTGGCTTCCTCCATGACCCTGGAGAGGGTATACAGGGGACGGGTCATGCGTTTGATGGCGAAGTTCATGATGGGGAGAATGCCCAATGCGAAGGTAAAGGCAATCAGCAGGTTGTGTAGAAAGATGTCGTTTCGAGTCCGTTGCAGCGTGTGTTTGCTCATTTGCACAAACGCATAGCCCAGATGTTCTTTGGCGGGAAGGTTCGGCAGGAACAGGGCTTCGCCTTCGTCCTGTCCGGTGGATCTGTCCAAAGTGAAAACCGGTGCGGCGAAAAACCATTCGTTCGCTGTTTCCTTCAGCAGGGTCGGGCCGGTCGGCTGCGCCAAGATTTTTGCCAGGTCGGTTTGGCTCCCCTGTTTTCCCAGCACAAAGAGGGGGGCTCCGTTCGGGTCGAGAATGCCGGCTCGGTGAACATCGGGAAAACTCAAAATAGTATTGAGCGGTTTCAGGGCGTTCTCCTCGCTCCGGTAAAGCAGGGCCAGCAGGCTCTGGTCGGCCAGGGTGATGGTGATCTGCATTCCCTGGGCAACCATCAGTGCCCGGGTGCGTTGGCTGGTAACCCAGGCGGTAGTCAATGCTGCCGTCAGGGCGAGGCCGAAAATTCCCAGGGTAACCACCCAGAGCAGTTTGCCGCGAAAGCCGAGTTGTGAAATCCACCTAAAGGTCATATTTCTCACTGTGGCCGAAAATCAAGGGTATTTCAGCTGAAAGCGGTTCAGCTGTTCCGAAGAGAAAGTCAACCCCAGATGCGCTGCCGTTCGCAAATTGACAGCCGTCAGTAAATCCTTTGTTGGAAGCAAAGAGGGTGAGTTTTTGTCTAAGCTGATTCGTTTTGCCATATCGGCAAGACTTCGCCCCATTCCGATGTGGTCGGGGTACGAAGAAAAAAGCGCGCCCTGTTTGGCGTGAGAGGGTTTGCTGGAAAAGAGGATGAAGTTTTTATTCCAGGCCGCTTCCAGCAGTAGGGGCAAAATGACGCGGTCATTGGCGCTGACATCGTCGGTGGTCAGCCAGACCGCATCGGTACTGCCTAGGCGAAATTCAATCAGGTCTTGATAGGTGTTGATGGCTTGGCGGAGGTCATTAACCGGTGAGGCGATTAGTTGCAGGCCCAGCCGTGCGCATGCGTCCCGGGCTTTGTCAATGAGCCAGCTGCTGGATTCCGGCGCGTAGACGACAAAAACCCGCCGGGTTTGTGGGGCCATCTGTTTGAGGCTGGTGAACAGCACAAGCGGATCGGCGGCCATGCTGATTCCGGAAAGGCCATTGGGGGAGAGCAGAACCGCTCCGACCAGAACGGGAACTTTCTGATTGATCTGTTTGGCCATTTCCAGGCCGCGAGTTCCCAAAGTAACTATGGCCGCCGGTTTCCGGGTTTCCAGCCAGTCCTCGACCTGGGCCGGATCAAAGTCATCCGGAAGCGCGTAGGAGATTACCCTGTTGTTGCTGTGGGATTCTATGCCATGGATAATATTATTGAATACCGAGAGATAAGGTTCTCTCACCTCGGGATAGAAAACGACCAGCGGGGAGGCACTCCAGGCGTTGCCGCTGGACAGCAGCAGGCCGCAGAGTATCAGGCCAAAGAGGAGGATGCGGATGAATATATGGAAAATCGATCTGTTCACAGGCGTTCAAATAAAATTAGATTGGAAAGGCAGTCCG
>JARRKW010000312.1:0-3119 GCA_037387645.1 Desulfuromonadaceae bacterium | reverse complement strand
CATTTTTTTGCTGGGCGGCCGCGTGACAATCTTGTTCATATCGGCCCGGGCCGTTTCCAATACCTTGGCCACCAGATCATCCCGGATGTTGACCAGTTCGGGTGAAATCCTGCTGGTCGGTTTGGCGACGAAATCGACCGCACCCAATTCCAGCGCTTTGAACACGTTTTCATCATCGGCGCGGGCGGAAACGACGATAATGGGGGTCGGACGATTCAGCATGACGATACGCAAAAAGGAAAAACCGTCCAACACCGGCATTTCCAGATCCAGGGTCACCAGATCCGGTTTCAGATCGAAAAATTTCCGCAAACCATCTTCCCCGTTACAGGCATAGCCGACCACATCAATGCCGGGGATGGCCTCAAGCAGCTTAATAATCGTGCGCCGGTTGTACGCCGAATCATCGACCACCAACACCCGTATCTCTCTGGTCATCCTTTCTCCTCCAGAGCGGAACTCAGGGACGGACGCAGATAAACCATGTCGTGCCGAAAATGTCTCAACTCAAATGCCGTGGTCAGATTCACCAATGATTCGGAATGTCCCAAAAGCAAAAACCCTTCCGGCCTGAGGCGTTGATAAAAACTGTCAACCACCTTCCTTTTGGCCGCGGTATCGAAGTAGATAATGACGTTGCGACAGAAAATCACATCCATCTTTCCCAACAGCGTCACCCGGGGAAAGTCGAACAGATTCAGATAGCTGATGTTCACCAGGTCGCGAACCTGGTCGGAAATACGGTACGCGCCCTCCGTTTCGACAAAATAGCGCCGCCGATACGAAGGGGGGGTGGTGCGGAAGGAATTTTCACCATAAATTCCCTTGCGCGCAATCTGCAAAACCCGTTGACTGATGTCGGTACCGATAATTTCGATCTGCCAATCCTTGAACCGGGGCTGATCCAGCATCAGCATGGCAATGGTATAGGGTTCCTCGCCGCTGGAACAGCCCGCGCTCCAGATCCGGATCTGCTTGTCACCGGTCTTTTCTTTTCTGGCCCAGATTTCCGGGAGAATCTCCTGGGTGAAGGTTTTCAGCTGAAAATCTTCCCGAAAAAAATAGGTCTCGTTGGTGGTCAGAACATTGATGGCCTCGGCCAGCTCGCGATCCTTGTTTTTGTCGTAACGCAGATACAGGTAATAATCCTTGTACGACTTCAACTGCAACGTCTGCAAGCGTTTGGCCAACCGTCGTTCCAGCTGAAACTTGGCCTCGGGGTTGAAATGCAATCCGCTGAATTGATAGACCAGATCCCTGATCTGACGGAATGCCTCGTCGGTCATGGCAATGATGGGGGTATTCAACAACATGGGCTTCAGCTCCCCTGCCCCCGCAATATGCGCAATGCCGCCTCAAGCTGCCGCCGCACCAGGTCTTCCCCCTCCGCCAGCAGGCGCTCTTCAAGCGCGGGCGCCAAGGCAACGACGCCAAGGGTTGCAATGGCCCGGGCGGTATTGGCCCGCACCTCCCAGTGGGCATGATCGAGTAATGCATCGGCTGTCGCTTCAAGCCAATCCCGGCGCTCCGTGGCCGCCAACAGCTCCAGAGCGGTATTGACCACCTCTTCGTCGGCGTGGTACAGGGCGGCGACCAGCAGCGGGAAGGCCGTGGCGGGATCCAGGGTGGAAAGAGCCCGCAGTCCCGTCATACAGACCAAACCGACCGGATCTCCCAACGCTTCCTTGATCAGGGCGACACAACGGGGCGTTCCGATGCGCTCCAGACTCTGGATAACCGCCGCCCGAACCCAAAGGTCCTCATCGTACAGAGCCGAAGTCAGGGCGTTGACCGCCCGATCGTCCTGCAGCAGACCCAGGCCTTCGGCCGCCACCCGCCGAACCTCGGCATCCTCATCGGTCAAAGCCAGGGGCAGGGCGTCATAGCGCCCCTCCACGGGGCAATCGGCAAAGGCGCGCACCGCCGCGCAACGCACCGCCGCCGCCTCATCCTTAAAGGCCAGCGTCAGGCTGTGTTCGATCTTCTTACAACCGCTACGCGCCAGCACCGAAATGGCGACGATGCGTATTTCCGGCCGCGAATTCTCAACCAGCGGCGCCAGTTCGGCAAAAATCTGCTCCGGGAATCGCGGCACCAGCGCAAGAAGAGTGTCCTGGATCATGGGAAAATGTTCGACCTTGCCCTGCCGCAGCAGCTCGACCAGAGCCGGCAGGGCGGCAAGTTTGCCCAGAGCTCCCAGAGCCCGGGCGCTGGCCAGGCGCAAACCGACATCGGCTGCCTCCAAACCCGACAGCAGCAAGCCTTCCGCCTCTTCGCAGCCGGTCACACCGGCCAGGTAGGCCAGATGACAACGGACCGGGTCCGCCGCCTGCGGCCACTGTTCGAGCAGCGGCAAAACGGCCGGGCGTCCCCAGGCGACCAAAACCTCAAGGGCCGGCGCGCACAGTTCCTCCCGCTCAAGACAAGACAGCAAAGCCTCCGCACAGCGGGCGTCCCGCACCTGGGGCACCAGCCGCAACGCCGCCCGCGCCAAATCCTCCCGCTCCGCAAGTAAAAAGGCGGCTAACACCGGCGCGGCGGCATCCGCGCCGGCGAGTTCGGTGGCAACCGCCCGGGGGGCGCTCTCGGACAGGGCCGCCAACGCCAACAGCGCCGACTCCCGCACCATGCCCATGGCATCGTTGAGGCCCGCCACCAGCAGCGGAATTCCCTCGGTCAAACGGGCCCTGCCGATACAGTTGAACAACGCTCCGCGCAAAAGAGGATCGCCCTGGTAACGAAAAAGTTTCGCCGTGGGCAGCGAACCACCGATGTTCCCCAGAGCATCCAGAATCGAATGCTTGAGCAACAGGTCGGCCCGATCCATGGCCTCCAGCAAAGCGGGAACCGCCGCGGCGGCGCCGATTTTCCCCAGGGTTTCGGCCGCCGCGGCACACACGTTCCGGTCGGCGTCCAGAAGCAACGGCAGAATGGCTGTGACATCGTTGCAGGGGCGGATTTCCCCCAGGACATCCAACACGAATTTGCGCACATCGGAATCCGGGGTTGCCAACTCGGTCAGCAGCAGGGGAACGGCCTGCTCTCCCAGCCGGATCAGTATTTCCACGGCGGTATTGCGCAAACCGACATTATCCTGATCATGCAGCAGCTCGATAATG
>JARRKW010000311.1:0-3123 GCA_037387645.1 Desulfuromonadaceae bacterium | reverse complement strand
CACTGGCGAATATTCCTGAACCGCTCAATCCATAGAGGCTGAAGCCACTTCCACAGCCTGTAGGATGCCGGTGAACGGAGTGATCCGCATCAAAAAACTGGAATAACCTCAAAACCGTCGGGTCTCGCCCCGACTGGCGACCTTCTTTTTGATAAACGTCAAAAAGAAGGCAAAAAACGTTGCCACTGGCGTGGGGCGCTGCTGTTGCCTGGGTCAGTGGGTCGAGCACCGTCGGCTATATTGAATCCATCGGTGCTTCGTGGCGTCTCAGTCCTCTTGCTGCTTTGGTAGCAAAAGAACAACAAGTTGGGGTCATGCGACTCTTTCGTCCTAAGGCTTCTCCTGTTTTTATAACCCTCAATCTTGATGCGGTTCGTTCCTCACCACATCCTACAGGAACTACAGAGCTCAACCTGAGCTCCCCCTCCCCTGCAACGCAGCCGGAGCCAAGGGGAGGTTTTGCGAAACAGGAGGGCGGATGTCTGAGCGTAGCAAGCTCTCGCCCTCCCGCCAAACCTCTGCTTGGCGGAAGGAACAAGCACAACCCGGGACGGCGGCCAGGATCGACGACAACAAAAGTTTTCATGAATGTTTCTGGATAGATGCAATGAAAAAACTTATCCGGGCCGGTTGAAACTCCGGCAAGTCGAGCTCAAGTATGGCTATCAAATGAAATGTCATGAATTTTAATTCATCCTTACCATTGTGGACACTCCGTCCCCTTGCCGAGGAATTAACCCATCGCGACATGGTCGAGGGGTACCATGAGCAATTCCCTGAAAATTATCGCTTTCACCCTGAACGGACTCTCCTTCGGCATTGCCCTGGAGCTGGTGGAACGCGTGGTCCGCATGGTTGAAATCACCCCCCTGCCGGAATCCCCTCCGGTGGTTTTGGGGGTGATCAATGTGCAGGGGGAAATCGTTCCGGTACTGGACCTGCGTCAACGCTTTGGCCTGACGCCGCAATCGATCGATCCAAGTGACCAGTTGATCCTGACCCGTTGCGGCGGACGCCGCCTGGCCCTGCGGACGGAGGGGCTATGCCGGGTCCATGAATGTCCGGCGGACACCTGGACCAGGGCAACGGACATCCTGCCCGATCTGCCTTTCCTGACGGGGGTGGCCAAGGCCCCCGATGGTCTGATTTTGATCCACGACCTGGAACGACTGCTGCGCTCGGACGAAGTGCTGCTCATCCAGGAAGCGTTCGAACAGGAGTGCTTATGAGCTCCGGATTTAACCAGACCACTCTGGCGGAACTCAGTCGGCAGATAGCCAGGCGCATGGGTCTGCACTTTCCCCCCAGCCAATGGGGTTTGCTGGAGCGAGCCTTCAGCCGGGCGGCCGAGGAACTCGGCCATGCCTCCGCCCTCGACTGCGCCCATCGGTTCCTGGCCCCCTCCTGTCCGCAGGGAATGATCGAATCCCTGGCCTCTTTTCTAACCATCGGTGAAACCTATTTTTTCCGTGAGAACCAGGGTTTCGAAAGCCTGGAACGGGAAATCCTGCCGGCAATCATCCATCGGCAACAGGGCAAGACCCAACGCTTGCGGTTCTGGAGCGCCGGCTGCGCCACGGGTGAAGAGCCGTACAGTCTGGCCATCCTGCTCAACAGAATGAGTCACCTCCTGGCAGGATGGGAAATCTCCATTCTGGCCACGGATATCAACCAAAAATCCCTGCAAAAAGCCCGGGCCGGCATCTATACCGATTACTCCTTCCGCAACACTCCGAATTGGGTCCGCCAAAAATATTTCCGGAAACAGGACAAAAACCGCTATGAACTCCTGCCGTCCATAATAAACAGGGTAAAATTCGCCTATTTCAACCTGATTGAAGACCCCTGTCCCACCCTGTTCACCGATACCAACGCCATGGATGTTATTTTCTGTCGCAATGTCCTCATGTATTTCTCCGAGGATCAGGCGAAACAGGTAATAGAGCGGCTTCGCCGCTGTCTGGTCGAGGGCGGCTGGCTCCTGGTCAGCCCCTGTGAATTGTCCACGACCCTTTATGGGAGCTTTTCGCCGGTCAACTTCCCGGAAACGACCTTTTACCGCAAGCAGAGTCTCCGGACCGCCAGTCCCCTCTCTCCGGCACCGATCCCGGCAGGGCTGCAACCTCCAATCGCCGTGGTTCCCCCACCGGTCGAGAAAATCACCGTCCCCGCTCCCTGCGCACCCTTGCCGAAACCAGCGCAACAGTCCCCATCCGACTACCAGAAAGCCCTGCTCAGCTATCAGCAAGGGGCTTACGACCAGGCCGTCGAACAGATTGGGCAACACCTCGTTCGCAACCCTGACGACGCTTCCGCCCTGGCTCTCTCCTGTCGTATCCACGCCAATCAGGGGAAATTGGTGGAGGCTCTGCAACTGGCCGAACAGGCCATCGAATGTGACAAACTCCATAGCGGGCTGCATTACCTCAGAGCCATGATCCTGCTGGAACTGGGTCAGACCGGGGAAGCGGCCCTGTCCCTCAGGCGGGTGCTGTACCTTGACCAGAATATGGTGCTGGCTCATTTCACCCTGGGCAATCTCGCCCTCAATCAGGGGAAAAGCCATGAATCCCACAGGCATTTCAAGCAAGCGCTGAACCTTCTCGACGAATACGAACCGGAAGAATGTCTGCCCGAATCCGAGGGCCTGCCCGCAGGCCGCTTGAAAAACATCCTTCGCTCCATGGCCGACGTCGCCTAGAGGGGAAATATGCCAAAGTCCGAAAACAATCAACAGATCCTGAAGAAACGGGCGCTGACCCTGGCCGAAAAACCATCCGACCGCACCGCCAACAAAGACCTGATGGAGGTGGTGGAGTTTCTTCTGGCCGAGGAACGTTACGCCATTGAATCAAGCTACATCAGCGAAGTCTATCCCCTTAGGGATCTCACGACCCTGCCCGGCACACCACCGTTCGTGCGGGGCATCATAAATCTGCGAGGGAAAATTCTCTCCATTATCGATCTGCGAATTTTCTTTGCGTTGCCGGAAACCGGGCTTTCCGACCTCAACAAGGTTATCGTTCTACACAACCGGAATATGGAATTCGGCATTCTGGCCGATACCGTGCTGGGAGCACGCAGCATCCTGCGGGGCAGTCTGCTGCCGGCCCTGCCCACCCT
>JARRKW010000310.1:0-3124 GCA_037387645.1 Desulfuromonadaceae bacterium | reverse complement strand
GAGGGACGAGTCGGTCTTGACTGTTGCCGCGCAAGGTTTTAAGATGTTCCGCTTTTAGAGATCACTTGGATATTGCAAGTTCACTGCCAATTGCGGTCCATTAATGTTGAATGCGGAAGGTCGCCAATGGAATTTTTTCTCTGTGTTTTAGGGATCGTGCTGGTTGTCGAGGGAGCTCCCTGGTTCCTCTCTCCGACAACGGTGAAAAAGGCCCTGTTGCAGTTGCTCCCTCTGCCCGATTCGGCCTTGCGTTTCCTCGGGCTGTCGTTGATGCTCAGCGGGTTGTTGGTGGTCTATTTCGCGGTCGGTTAGCCGGACCGAAATGGATTGACTTTGTGCGGCGTTTGTGGTTGATTTAGACCCGGTTTTCAGGATCTTTGAAGGTAGAGACAGTATTTTAATGCATCTGGACGAGTTTGATTTCGCGCTTCCCGACGGATTGATTGCCCAATATCCGCCTCCCGTCAGAGACCTGTCGCGATTGATGGTGCTGCGGCGGCGGGATCGTCAGATTAAAGTTTCAAATTTTACTGATATCACAGAGTATTTCGTTTCCGGTGATGTGCTGGTATTGAATGACACGCGGGTCATTCCGGCGCGGCTTTTGGGGGAAAAGGAGAGCGGCGGCAAGATCGAGGTTTTCCTGGTCCGCCGTCTGGTCTCCGACCGGGAAGACTGGGCCTGCCTGACCCGAAGTTCTAAATCGCCCCGGATCGGTTGCCGGCTGCTGCTCGGAGGGGAGATCAAGGCGACGGTTCTGCCCGGTGGCCAGGCCCCCTATCGGCACATCCGTTTCGACGGACAACAGGATTTCATGGCCGCGCTGGAGCGGGTTGGCCGCATTCCGTTGCCTCCCTATATCCGGCGGGAGGACGAGGGGATCGACCGGGACCGTTACCAGACGGTTTTTGCCAAAAACAGTGGCGCGGTAGCCGCTCCCACGGCCGGTCTGCATTTCACCGATGCCATCCTGGAGGATTTGCGACGACGCGGCGTGGAGATCTGTTCCGTAACCCTGCATGTCGGCCTGGGCACCTTTTTGCCGGTGCGAACGGAAAACATTCGGGAACATCGCATGCACGCCGAGCCCTTCGAGGTGCCCGTGGCGACGGCGACAGCCGTCAATGAGGCCAAAAGGGAAGGCCGCAGGGTTTTTGCCCTGGGCACGACCACAACCCGAACGCTCGAATATGCCGTTGATGGCGAGGGTCGGTTGCGGGCGGGAGCCGGAGAGAGCGACCTGTTCATTTATCCCGGCTTTCGCTTCCGTCTGGTGGATGGACTGATCACCAATTTTCATCTGCCGAAATCGACCCTGCTGCTGTTGGTTTCCGCGTTTGCCGGTCGGGACTTTATTCTGGAGGCCTATGAACTCGCGGTGCGGGAAGGTCTGCGTTTTTTCAGTTATGGCGATTGCATGCTGATACTTTAAGCCTGATTCCGCAGCCTCCCGTTGCGGCCCGGCGCCTTTCGCCAGCTTCAGTCACGTCCATCCGGTGTCCTGTGTCGGACGATCATCCGCCTGCCCTTGCGGTTTCCCGGGGAGGGGGGGAGATCCGGGCTGGAGTCAGAGGAGTTTTTGTTGAGCACCTTTCGTTTCGATCTGTTGGCCGAGGACTCCCGATCCCGGGCCCGGCGCGGACGCATGCATACCCGACGCGGGGAAGTGGAGACGCCGGTTTTCATGCCGGTCGGCACCCAGGGGACGGTCAAAGCCGTCTATCCCGAAACCCTCCAAGAGCTCGGCGCCCAGATTATTCTGGCCAACCCCTACCACCTGTTTTTGCGACCAGGCCATGAGCGGGTGCGAAAACTGGGAGGGCTGCACCGGTTTATGCATTGGGATCGGCCGATTCTGACCGACAGTGGCGGCTTTCAGGTGTTCAGCCTGGGCGATCTGCGCAAGATCGACGAAGAAGGGGTGCGGTTCCAGTCGCATCTGGATGGTTCCAGCCATATGCTCACGCCCGAGTCCTCCATCGCCATCCAGGAGGCCCTGGGCGCGGATATCATCATGGTTTTCGATGAGTGCATTCCCTATCCTTCGAGTCGTGACTACGTTGCCACCTCTACCGCCCGTTCCACGCGCTGGGCCCGCCGTTGTCGCCAGGCTTGGCAGGCCGACGCGGGCACGGCCCTGTTCGGTATCGTCCAGGGGGGCATGCATCGGGATCTGCGGGCGCAAAGTGCCGCGGAACTCATGGACATCGGTTTCGAGGGCTACGCCGTTGGCGGTCTTTCCGTGGGTGAGTCGGCGGAACTCATGTACGAGGTCATGGACTGGACCCTGCCGCTATTGCCGCGGGATCGGCCGCGTTATGTCATGGGGGTCGGAACGCCGGAAAATCTGGTCGAGGGGGTTCGGCGCGGGGTGGATATGTTTGATTGCGTCATGCCGACCCGCAATGCCCGCAATGGGGTTCTGTTCACCAGTTTCGGCAAAATCAGCATCAAACAGGCGCGTTATCAGGACGATCCGCTCCCCATCGATCCGGAATGTGGTTGTTATGTTTGCCGCCATTATAGCCGGGCCTATTTGCGGCATCTGTATCAAAGTAACGAAATTCTGTCTTCGATGTTGAATACACAACACAATCTGCATTACTATCAGGGGCTGATGGCCGCCATGCGCCAGGCCATTGAAGAAGATCGCTTTGGGGCTTTTCGACGGGATTTTTATGCCAGACGTCAAGCCGACGCCGGAGACTGAGTCGCGGACTCGGTCGTGAAGAGGTTATTTGCAAACAGGCCAAGGGCTTAATTTCAAGGAGGATTTATTCATGATATCGGAAGCTTTTGCAATGGCAGGGAATGGAACCGGGCAAGGTGGTGCCCCCGGATACGAAGGAATTATTATGCTGGTGGCGATGTTCGCCATTTTCTATTTTCTGTTGATTCGCCCGCAGCAGAAACGGGCCAAGGAACACAAGCAACTGATCGAATCCCTCAAGATCGGGGATCAGGTGGTGACCGCCGGCGGTCTGCACGGCAAGGTTGCCGCGTTGCAGGATACCGTGGTCATGATCGAAGTGGCGGCCGGGGTGAAGATCAAGGTGAATCGTTCTTCGGTGGTCGGGACCCGGAAAGAGCAATAACAGGGGTGGCTTTTATCCGCTAACGTACG
>JARRKW010000309.1:0-3129 GCA_037387645.1 Desulfuromonadaceae bacterium | reverse complement strand
GCCCAGCCCCTTCCGGTCCAACGATTCGGCAATACGCTCCTTGGCCTCCTCGTTGGAGAGGCCGTCGAATTCCGCCGAATTGACCATGCTGCCCGGACCGGTCCAGGCCTGCTCCATGGCGGCCGGATCCAGCGTTTCCCCCTCCGGCTGAATCACCACCACCAGGGGCAGATCGTACTTTTGGGCGAATTCAAAATCGCGCTGATCGTGGGTCGGAACCGCCATAACCGCCCCGGTGCCGTAGTCCATGAGCACAAAGTTGGCCAAAAAGATGGGCATGCGTCTTCCGGTCACCGGATTGAGACAGTAGGAACCGGTGAACACGCCCTCTTTTTCCAGCTCGTCACTGCCGCGCTTGTTCTTGTCCTGTTTCTTGACCTTGGCGATGAAGGCCTCGACTGCGGAGCGCTGCTCCTCGCTGGCCAGCTGCAGGGCCAACGGATGCTCCGGCGCCAGGCTCATGAAGGTCGCCCCGTACAGGGTGTCCTGCCGGGTGGTAAAAACGCGGATGCTCTGGCTGGAGCCTTCCAGGGGGAAGTTGATTTCACAACCGGTGCTGCGGCCGATCCAGTTGCGCTGCATGATCAGCACCGGCTCGGGCCAGCCGGTCAGGTTGTAGGTCTCGTCCAGCAGCTCCTGGGCATAGTTGGTGATGCGGAAGAACCACTGTTCCAGCTCTTTGGCCACCACCTCCGTATCGCAGCGCCAGCAGCAGCCGTCCTCCACCTGTTCGTTGGCCAGCACGGTCTGACATTCCGGGCACCAGTTGACCGAGGAGGTTTTTTTGTAGGCCAGACCCTTTTCCAGCATGCGCAGGAAAATCAGCTGTTCCCAGCGATAGTAGTCGGCATCGCAGGTGGCCAGCTCCCGCTCCCAGTCATAGGAAAAGCCCATCTTTTTCAGCTGGGCCTTCATGCTGGCGATGTTTTCGTGGGTCCATTTGGCGGGATGGGTCCCGTGCTTGATGGCCGCATTTTCCGCCGGCATGCCGAAGGCATCCCAGCCCATGGGATGCAGGACGTTGTAGCCCTGCAACCGCTTGAAACGGGCAACGACGTCACCGATGGAATAGTTCCGGACATGCCCCATATGAATGCGCCCGGATGGATACGGAAACATCTCGAGCAGGTAATATTTTTTGTTCTTGCCGGCGAGCTCGGTGGTTTTAAAGGACTGGTTCCGCTCCCAGAATTGCTGCCATTTCTCTTCAATGGCGCCGGCATTATAACGTTCTTGCATACAACCTCCGCAGTCCCAGGACTGCCACTTCAGAAACATGAATACCGGCGGACGCCGGCATATTGTCACAAATCATCCCAACGAAGGAAGCTCCGGTGTCGAACCTAGGGCGCGGAAGGGACGGAATTGTCCCAGCCGTCCGCAGCCGCCGGGAAACTACTTTTCCCGGTAAGTGATGCGACCGCGGGTCAAATCATAGGGAGACAATTCCACCGTGACCCGATCACCCGGCAGGATGCGAATATAAAATTTGCGCATTTTGCCGGAAATATGCGCGAGAACAATATGGCCATTATCCAGTTTCACCCGGAACATCGCATTTGGCAGGGGCTCGATAACCGAACCCTCGACTTCAATGGCTTCTTCTTTTGACAACGGAACCTCCTAATTGATGGGAAAGGTTGATCTGAATTTACAGGGTGCATTATTTAACATAACCCGTATGGGAATTGTCAACCCTGCTCCCGAGATTTACTCCATTTGAGCGCCGGCTGCAAGCTTATTGCAAATCGAGCAGGCGCTTGGTTACGTTCAGCACCTGCAGAGACTGAACCGGCTTGGTGATATACTCCGTCGCACCGAGGGCCAGCGCCCGTTGACGATCTTCCGCGGCCCCCTCGGTGGTAATCATAACAATGGGAATATGCTGAATGGCGGGATCCTTCCGCACCAGCGCAACCAGCTTCAAACCATCCATGGTCGGCATGTTGATGTCGCTGAAGATCAGATCGAACCGGTCACCGGTCAGTTTTTTCAAACCCTCCACACCGTTGGAGGCCTCCGTAACGCGTACGTTACGCAACCGTTTCAAGGCAAACGTCAACAGCTGTCGCATGGTCGGAGAATCATCGACAATCAGAATATTCTTGGTATCCATCGCCCGCTCCTTCGCTTCAATCTATTTGGTAAGCAAATCAATAAACCCCTGGATGGTCGACAGTTTCCGCTCCGAATCGGAATACATCCGGGAAGAAAAAATGGCCGTCGCCGCATGACCCGCCAACAGGGTGAACAATTCATAATCGACATCGGCAAAGCGTTGTTTCTGTTCAAGCATCCGGTAGATAACAATGACGCCGATGGTGAGATCCTTAATTTTCAACGGGATGGAAACCATGGGATGGGCATAGTCCAGGACGTAGGAATCGATATCATCGGCAAAATAACTGTCGCCCGTCGCCAGAATTTCACCGATGATTCCCTGGTCGAGCTCCTTCAGCGGCAGCTCGGCCGAATCCACGCCCTCATGGACAGCCACCTCCAGCTGCCTGCTTTTTTCATCCCGCAGCAAGACGGCGAAAACCTCCGCCCCGATCAAATTGATGATAATTTCGGAAACAATCTGCAGCACCTCCTTGAAATCCAGGGTTGAATGCAGCTGATAGGAGGCGATGTACAGATTGGCCAGTTTGTTGTTTTCCTCTTCGATTTCCACATAGCGATTGGCAAAATCGAGATTTTCCGCTTCCACCTCCTTGATGCGACGAAAAATCTCCTGCCGTTCCCGTTCCAGATCGGCAATCTTTTGTTCCAGCTGAGCTTCCGAATCAGAATCTACCGGCGCAGTCGCCTGCCGTTCCCCGGCCTTGAGCAGTTGATAACGCAACTGCTCGTTCTCTTTGAGTAATGCCTGGGTGAAAGCGGCGCCCTTGTTGAACAGCTGTAAAAATTCCTCGGCATGTTTGGCCAAGTTTTCATCATCGCCGAAATCGATCATAAACGCTCCCGCAAAAGCTCCGACGGACGAGATTCAGAAACCGCAACGATACAGAATCTCCGCCGCCATCTTGGGTAAGGGTAAAATTTTGTCGACCTTGCCGGTGGCTATGGCTTCCTTGGGCATGCCGAAAACCACGCAGGTCTCTTCACTTTCGGCCAGAGCCTGCCCCC
>JARRKW010000308.1:0-3132 GCA_037387645.1 Desulfuromonadaceae bacterium | reverse complement strand
CCTGCTCCAGCAGCGTATCCTTGCCGACCACCCCGAGATCGGCGCAGCCGTACTCCACATAGGTCGGCACGTCGGTAGCCCGCACCGCCATGAAACGGAATTTGCTTTCGCGGTTTTCAAAGACCAGCTTGCGGCTCGCCGTTTCCATTTCCGGGCAGGTGATTCCGATCTGAGCGAACAGCTCCATGGAATCCTGCATGATGCGCCCCGTGGGAAGAGCAAAGGTGATGTAATCACTCATTTTCAAACCCCGTGATTGGTGATTGGTGATTGGTGATTGGCCAAACCAATCCCTAATCACCAATCACTAATTACCCTACTATTCTCTGACCCGTGCGATATCGGCGCCGAGCTGTTTGAGCTTTTCCTCGATTCGCTCATAACCCCGATCCAGGTGGTAAATACGGGATATTTCCGTGGTATTTTCCGCCGCCAGGGCCGCCAAGATCAACGAAGCACTGGCCCGCAGGTCGGTGGCCATAACCGGCGCCCCGTAGAGGGGCTTGCCCCCCTTGATCATGGCGGTGTGCCCTTCAATGGAAATATCGGCTCCCATGCGCTGCAATTCACAGACATGCATAAAACGATTTTCGAACACGTTTTCACTGATCACACTGGTTCCGGTCCCCAAGGTCATAAGCGCCATGAACTGGGCCTGCATGTCGGTGGGGAATCCCGGATAGGGCCGGGTTTTGATATGAACCGAAAGCAACTTCTCCGGTCCTCGGACCCGGACCCCCCGCGCTTCTTCGACAACCTCGACCCCGGCTTCCCGCAGCTTGATGATCAGGGCTTCGAGATGAGCGGCAATGGCTCCGGTGACCAGGACATCGCCTGCGGTCATGGCCGCGGCGATCATGAAGGTGCCGGCTTCAATACGATCGGGCATGACATCGAACCGCATGGGCTTCAATTCATCGACACCTTCGATGGTAATGGAATCGGTTCCGGCCCCCTCGATACGCGCCCCCATGGTGGTCAGGGCTTCGGCCAGATCAACGATTTCCGGTTCGCAGGCGGCATTCTCCAGCACCGTGGTGCCTTTGGCCAGGGACGCGGCCATCAGCAAATTTTCGGTCCCCCCCACGGTCGGCATGTCAAACAGAATACGCGCCCCGTGCAATCGCTTGGCGCGCGCCTCCACATAACCGTGATCGAGGGTGATCTCGGCCCCCATGGCCTCAAGCCCCTTGAGATGCAGATTGATGGGGCGGGCACCGATGGCGCAGCCGCCGGGCAGACTGACCCGGGCATGGCCGAGACGGGCCAGCAGCGGGCCCAGCACCAGCACCGAGGCACGCATGGTGCGCACCAGATCGTAGGGCGCCTCGACACTGGCGATAGCCGTGGCATCGACTTTGAAAACGTCCTTATCCCGCTGCACGGAGGCACCCAGAATGGTCAACAGTTTCTCAACCGTGGCAATGTCGCGCAAATCGGGGACATTGCCGACCTGATGTTGCCCGGGCGCCAGCAGTGTAGCAAACAGCAGGGGGAGGGCCGAGTTCTTGGCCCCACTGATTCCGACTTCACCCTGCAGACGACGACCACCGTGAATGACAATCTTATCCAAACAAAACCCTTTACCCAGTTGCTACCGGGACACAACGCCTTCAGGCGGCAAGCGGCTCTCTCCCGCCGACCACCCGCGGCACACCGGCATAGTCATTTCGAACAAACAATTCTTCCAACCCGGCCTGCGCAAACAGCCGGCGAACCGGTTCGGCCTGGTTGATCCCGACCTCGACCAGCAACCAGCCGCCGGGGCCGAGCAATTGCCGGGACCCGGCCAGACTGCGATAGGCCCCGAGCCCGTCCGCATCGACCCCACACAGGGCCACATGCGGCTCAAACAACCGCACTTCGGGCATCAGTTCGGCCATATCCGCCGGCGGGATATAGGGGGGATTGGCGACAATCATACCGAAGGGGCCCCCGTTCAGATCGTACAGATCGGCCTGGCGAAAATCAATGCGCCCGTCCACCCCGTGGCGCCGGGCATTGTCGCGGGCCAACGCCAGGGCCGCGGAAGAGATATCAACCGCTTCAAATTGCCGCTCGGGCAGCTCATGGGCCAGGGCGATGACGACAGCGCCACTGCCGGTACCGACATCGAGTACCGGACCGGAAACGGGGCACCTCTGCAGGGCCTCTTCCACCAGGATTTCGGTATCGGCCCGCGGAATCAGCACCTCCGGCGAAACCCGGAAGGCCAGGGACCAGAACTCCGTTTCGCCCAGAATATACTGGATCGGCTCCCGCCTGCTCCGCCGGGTCACCCGCTGCCGAAACGCGCTCAGTTCATCGGAACTCAGCGGTCGGTCAAAGTTGAGATAGAGGCCAACCCGGTCGAGGTCAAGAACATCGGCAAGCAGGACCTCGGCATCCAACCGTCCCCCCGCGATGCCTTTATCCGCAAAATAATCGGCGGTCCATTGCAGGATCTTCAGAACCGTCCAGCTTTCAGTCAACCTCAGGACTCCCGGCCAGCCATGGCTTCGGCCTGCGTATGCGCGGTAAGCGCATCGATAATCTCGTCGAGATCCCCCTGCATGATGGCGTCCAACCGGTACAGGGTAAGTCCGACACGGTGATCGGTACAGCGCCCCTGAGGGAAATTATAGGTGCGAATGCGTTCGCTGCGATCACCACTGCCGACCTGATTCTTGCGATCGGCGGCCTGCTGGGCCTGTTGCGCGGAAATCATGCTGTCAAGAATTTTCGACTGCAGAATCTTCATCGCCCTGGCCTTGTTCTTGTGCTGCGACTTCTCATCCTGACAGGAAACCACCACCCCGGTGGGCAGATGGGTGATCCGAACCGCCGACTCGGTTTTGTTGACGTGCTGACCGCCGGCGCCGGAGGCGCGATAGACGTCGATACGCAAATCGGTGGGATTGATGTCCACATCGACCTCATCGGCTTCGGGCAAAACCGCCACGGTGCAGGCCGAGGTGTGAATCCGTCCCTGGGCTTCCGTCTCCGGCACCCGCTGCACCCGATGGGTGCCACTTTCAAATTTGAGCCGGGAATAAACCTTATCGCCGCTGATCAGGGCGATAACTTCCTTGAAGCCACCGGCGTCGGACTCGGCGGCACTCATGATTTCAACCTTCCAGCGCCGGCCTTCGG
>JARRKW010000307.1:0-3143 GCA_037387645.1 Desulfuromonadaceae bacterium | reverse complement strand
GTTCCCGGCTGCTGGTCTGGGGCGCGGTGGCGGTGGCCCAGACCCTGGGGGTGAGTGATCTGATTATCGGCTTGACGGTGGTGGCTATCGGCACATCCCTGCCGGAGTTGGCTTCGACCCTGGCGGCAACCCGAAAGGGGTCTCATGATATCGCCCTGGGTAATGTGCTGGGGTCCAATCTTTTCAACACCCTGGCGGTGGTCGGCATTGCCGGAGCCATTCATCCCATTGGGGTGGAGCCCATCGTTCTGTATCGGGATGTGGCGATCATGGGAGCCCTGACCCTGGCCTTGTTTTTCATGAGTTATGGATTCCGGGGCGAACCCCGCATCGGACGTGCGGAAGGATTGCTGTTGTTTGCCATTTACCTGACCTATACCAGTTGGTTGGTCCATACCATCGTTAAACAATAAATTTTATAAAGCGGGAGGATAGCGTGGAAGAACATCAACCAGAAGATTTTTCCCAATATGCCGCAGGGTTAAAAAAGGTGCGACAGCGGCGCTGGTATCTGTGGGGGGTAGCCATTATCTATCTGCCCGTAATCTGGCTTTCACTGGCCATCACCCAGTCCGATCGGGAGACCGCCAAGGTTTTTGCCGTCTGGTTTCTGGTGGCCTGTGTCGCCAGCGTTCTGGCGGCTTTCGTCAAGTGTCCGCGCTGTGGGAAGTATTTCCATGTCAACGGCTTCATTCCGGTCTATGTGCGCCACTGCGTCAACTGCGGCCTGCCTTTGAACGCGGACAAGAAAAAGCCTAAAGCGCAATAAAAAAAGGACCGCGGTGGCGGTCCTTTTTTCGTTTCAGTCAAGCAGATCGACAAGCTTCGACGCCATCCCGATATAGTGTGCCGGGGTCAGTTCGAGCAGGCGTTGTTTGTCTTCCTCGGGCAATTCCAGCTCGGCCACGAAGGCGCGGATGGTTTCGCGGTCGATGCGGTTGCCTCGGGTCAGCTCTTTGAGTTTTTCATAAGGTTTTTCGATGCCGGCCTTGCGCATGACCGTTTGAATCGGTTCGGCCAGCACCTCCCAGGCCTGGTCGAGGTCGGCGGCCAGGCGCTGTTCATTGAGCTTGAGTTTGCCGATCCCTTTGAGGGTGGAACGGTAGGCGATCATGCTGTAGCCGAAACCGACGCCCATATTGCGCAGTACCGTCGAGTCGGTCAGATCCCGCTGCAGACGGGAGATGGGCAGCTTCTGCGACAGATGACCAAAGATGGCGTTGGCCAGACCGCAGTTGCCCTCGGAATTTTCAAAATCAATGGGATTGACCTTGTGCGGCATGGTGGACGAACCGACTTCTCCCTTGACCGTTTTCTGGCCGAAATAAGCCATGGAAATGTAGGTCCAGACATCCCGGTTGAAATCGATGAGAATGGTATTCCAGCGACTCAGGGCGTCGAACAGTTCGGCCATGTAATCATGGGGTTCGATCTGGGTGGTGAAGAGGTTCTGGGTCAAGCCCAGCTCGGTTTCGATGACGCCTTTGCTCAGGGCGACCCAGTCGACGGCGGGATAGGCCGACAGGTGGGCATTGAAATTGCCGACCGCGCCATTGAGTTTGCCGAGGATCTCCACCTGCTGGATGGTCGCGGTCTGTTTTCGCAAACGGGCGGCGAAAACCGCCAGTTCCTTCCCCAGAGTGGTGGGTGAGGCGGTCTGGCCATGGGTGCGGGCCAGCATGGACACGTCCTTGAACTCTCCGGCCAATTGCCCGATGCGTTCGATAATCCCTTCCTGCAGGGGCAGCAGGCACCCCAGTCCGTCCTTGAGCATCAGGGCGTGAGCCAGATTATTGATGTCTTCGGAGGTGCAGGCGAAGTGAATGAATTCGGAGAGGCCTTCCAGGCTGCCGCCGGTCAGCTGTTCCTTGAGGTAATATTCCACCGCCTTGACATCGTGATTGGTAACGGCTTCGATGGCTTTGACCTTTTCGGCTTCGGCCGGGGTGAAACGGTCGATGATATTCCTCAGCAACTGTTTTTCTTCGCCGTTTAAAGCGCGGCATTCGGGGATGCCCGGCTCGGCGCACAGGGCCAGCAACCAGAAAATTTCCACTTTGATGCGGTTGCGCATCAGGGCATATTCGGAAAAACATTCCGTCAGCTCGGTGATTTTGTCAGCATAGCGCCCGTCCAGGGGGCTGATGGCGGTAATCATAATCGTTCTCCTTGGCGTTGAATGCGTCGGAAATATAGCCCAGTGGCCTTCCGTCTGCAACCCCATAGGAGAATATTTTGTTGCCCATGCCTCATTCCGAGCGAAAAAGGTGCTGAACCATCGCTTCAGGAGCTCGATTCAGCGAGGTCAGGCTCTTTTTCGTCCAGCAGGAAATAGGTTTCCCAGGCCTGTTTGAGCAGGGTGGGTATGAATTTGGGAATTTGCCGGTGATAGCGGCAATGATCCATGATATGGGCGACGAGGTCCCGGGGTTGACAGGCACTCGGCCGGATCCGGTGCCGGTCGTAACACTGCCGCATGAGAAAATCGAAAGTTTCGTTGTTAAATTCAAGGCCGTTGTTTTCACAGACCCGGCGGAATATTTCCTTGAAAACCCATTCGGATGGTTGATCCACCTTGATTTTATAGCGGATACGACGGAGAAAGGCCTCGTCCATCAGGCTTTGCGGTCTCAGATTGGTGGAAAAAAGCAGAATCTGGTTGAAGGGAATGGTGAATTTCAATCCGGTATGCAGAGTGAGAAAATCCAGGTTTCTTTCCATGCAGACGATCCAGCGGTTGAGCAGATCCTGGGGATCGATTTGCTGACGTCCGAAATCATCGATTACCAGGATGCCGTTGTTGGCCTTCATCTGTAGCGGAGCCTGATAGGTTCCGGTGATGGGATTGAATTGCAAATCCAGCATTTTCAGGGTCAGTTCCCCTCCGCTCATGATGACCGGCCGTTTGATCTCCAGCCAGCGGTGATCCCGGTTCGGATCTTCCTCCGCCTTCACCGGAACATGGTTGACCTGATCGAAGACCTGAATGATCTGGCCGTCGACCAGCAGGCTGTAGGGGATGTAGACGGTTCCGGGCAGGGCCTGACTGATGGCCATTGCAATGGACGTTTTACCGTTGCCGGGGGGGCCGTAGAGGAAAATGGGCTGACCGGAACAAAAGGCCGGGCCCAGTTGTTGGTAGA
>JARRKW010000306.1:0-5161 GCA_037387645.1 Desulfuromonadaceae bacterium | reverse complement strand
GTCCGGTGTTCGGGGCCGAGAAGTTCGAGGGGCGGGTGGCCCGGGGCAAGGTGGCCCTGGCCGGTTCCCTGCTCGATGGCGAGATCGGCCTGGAAGCCAAGGTGCTCGAAGACCTCAGCCAGTGCCTGCTCGGCAGCTGCTGCGCCCAGTGTCCCAACAAGGTGCCCACGGAAGAGATCGTCGCCGCCGCCCGCCGGCGCATCGCCGAAGAGCGCGGCCTCAGCAGTTTCGGCAAGGGGTTGACCGCGGTGCTGGGCCGGCCGAAGCTGATGAATCTGCTGGCCAAGACCGGCGGCGCCCTGTCCGCTCTGCTGTTCAAGCAACTGCCGGAAGACAGCGGCCTGCGGCTGCGTTTTCCCGCCCCCTACATCGAGGCCGACCGGACCCTGCCGCCCATTGTCGCCAAGCCCTTTCGGGAGCGGGTGCCGGAGAGGATTCCCGGGGAGCCGGGAGCGCCGACGGTGGCCTTTTTCACCGGCTGCGGCATCAATTACATGTATCCGGCCATCGGCGAGGCGTTTCTCAAGATTCTCAAGTTCCTCGGGGTCACGGTGCTTATTCCCAGGGATCAGGCCTGCTGCGGCCTGCCGGCGGTGAGCGCCGGTTCCGCCCAAACGGTGGAAACCCTGGCGGCGCAGAACCTGGCCGCCCTGACCCGGACCCCGGTCGATTACGTGGTGACCGCCTGCGCCTCCTGCAACGCCGGCATCGGCAAGATCTACGCCGAGCTGGGGGGCGACTACCAGGCCCTGGCGGCCAGGACCATGGACATTTTCGTTTTTCTGGTCAAGCACGGCCTGCCGGAGAAGCTGGCCGCCCTGCCCCGAGCCGCCGCCCGGACCCGGGTCACCTACCACGATCCCTGTCATCTGCGCACCCGGGGGATTACCCGGGAACCGCGCCAGATCCTCAAGGCTCTGCCCCAGGTGGAATTTGTCGAAATGGCAGCCGCCGGGACCTGCTGCGGCCTGGGCGGCACCTATTCGGTCTATCACTACGCGACCAGCAAAAAGATCGGCGCCAAAAAGGCCGGTCATGTGGCCGCCAGTGGTGCCGAGCTGGTCGCCACGGACTGTCCGGGCTGCATTATGCAGCTGCAGGACGCCATCAATCATGCCGGTTTGCAGCAGCGGGTGGTGCATCTGCTGGAGCTGGTGGTTGCCGCTCTGCCGGCAGAGCAATAAAAAAATTCAGCCCAGTTCTTTTTTGTTTGCATGATTCTTGCAAAAACGTGAGCCTGTCGTCTTTTTTTCAATGTTGAAGGAGAAACAGATGCTCCACGTTAGTGAGCGGAAACAGCTTTACCGCTTTTTAGCCCAACTGTTTGTCTATCCCGATCAGGATCTGTTGGCGTCCCTTTGCCGGGGAGAGGCCGATGTTGCCGCTCGGTTGATCGATCTGGAAGCTCCCCCGCTTTTTTCTCAGAACAATCTCCTGGAGCTTTCCCCGGATAACAGCAGCGAACCGCCGGATTACCTGGCGACGGAGCTGGAGTTTCTCTATTACCTGGTGGAACAGGAGGAAGAGGCGCTCCATCGCCGTGACGTGGAGGAGGCGCGAGACAAGTCATTGAAGCAGAAAATGTTTATCAGTGAACTGCTGAATCCCTGGGTGTCGATTTTCTGTCGCCGGGTGGAGCAGGACCATGCGGCGCATCCCCTCTATCGTTGGGGCTGCCGGTTGCTGGAACGATTCTGTTCTCTGGAACGGGAATGGATTGAACGATTGCATTGAGAACAAGGGGCTGGAGGAGGCGAATAACAAAAGGCGGACCGAAAGGGACGCCTTTTGTTATTCTATTGGTGGTACGGCAAAGCGCAGCAGACGAGCATGGCCGGGGATGGCGTGATTGCAGCAAGCGTCTTCATGTATAGGTCGGGTTAGACGAGGAACTCGGATTGAAACCGTTTGACCCGACTGAGATAGGTGCGGGTTTCCTCGGGCAGGGTAGCGGTCCCCTTGCGATCAACATTGCCGGGGCCCCAATTGTAGGCGGCCAGGGTTTTGTCCAGGTCGCCGTCGTATTTGTCGAGGAGTTGTTTGAGGTAATGGGTTCCGCCCATGACATTCTGCTCCGGATCAAAGGGGTTTTGCACGCCCAGGTCGCGGGCGGTATCGGGCATCAGTTGCATCAGTCCCCGGGCGCCGGCGGTGGAGACCACGCCGGGGTCGAAATCGCTTTCGGCCTTGATCACCGCTTTGACCAGGGCCGGATCAATGTCGAAACGCTGGGCGGCGCGGTGAGCGATGGCGACAATGTCGGAGGGGGAGGCGGATTCCCGTGAGTCTAGACGGGAGGGCGAGGGAGGCGCCGTGCCGTCGGTTTTTTGACTTGTCGGGAGATGATAGGCGGTGGCGTAGGCCTTCAGAGCGGGGAGGGGGAGGGAAAATCCCGGTTCGGGATCGTTGTCGGCTGCGAAAGCGACGCTGCCGCGCAACATTTCCAGCCGGCACAGTTCGGCCAGAGCCCGTGGCTCGACGGCACGATCGGCCGAAACCGCCGCCAGCACCCCGGCGAAATCCGAGCCGGGTGGGGTGGTTGTTTTGGAGCGGTGATCGTTCTTTTCCAACCGTCCCAGTGTCTGCAGGATATCCGTCGGTTTGATGGCCATGGATCCTCCCTTCCGCTGCGGATTTAAGTATTGCAATATATACACCAGAAACCGAAGCTTATCCGCGGTTGTTTTTTTCCTTCCTTCCGGCATACTTGTGGGCAGGACAGATTAACGCTCATGTGAATAAGGAGGATGTTTTTTATGGGTAAACTGTTGTCGATTTCCGTGTTGCTGTTGGGCGTCGCCGGCATGGCGCTGGCGGTTCCGGCGGGGAAGGTTCTGACCTTTGCCGGCAGTCCCATGGGCAAGGTGATTTTTGACGGTAAAATTCATCAGACGGCCGGGTTGAAATGCATGGAGTGTCACAAGGACGGGATGTTTCCCAAGATGAAGCAGGGGACGGTAAGGATAACCATGGAGGAAATATACGCCGGCCGGCTCTGTGGTTTTTGCCATGACGGTAAACGGGCCTTTGCCGCCAAGGGGGACTGTGCCCGCTGCCACAAATCGGAGTAGCTCGGACGGTCCAGAGTCCCGTTGGGTCGGTCCTTTGGGGTAATTCTGAGTCATTTTGGTCGCCGGCAGGGCGCGTCGACACAGGCCTGGCCCGCGCTAAGCCGAACGGGTCACTAGTGTAGTTGACCGTCATGGACGGCCTGTCTCTGCCATTCCTGCCGCAGCTCTTCCAGGTTGAGTTGATAAACGCCGTAAACCTCTTTGACGGCCGAGGCAAAATCGGTGGTCCGGCCGGCTGCGATCAGCAGATCATTCAACAGATGACGGCCGTAGCGGTCAATCAGATAGCTGACAAAGGAATAGCTCTGTTCATAGGCACCGCGAATCTGGGTGTCGGTCAGGTCTTGGAAGGAGTGATTCAGGCGGGACCAGTCCAGGACCGACAGCGGCTGCCGGCTGTGGGGCGGGACGAACCAGCGCCGTCCGGCGATTTCGGCCAGCCCCTCGTTCAACCAGACCGGGGCCCGGTTCCGCGCCAGAAAGTGCACCAGAACGTGGCTGTACTCGTGGTAGAGAGCGGCTTTGAAGGGAGCGCTCAGTCTGCCGAGCCCGGCGATGGGAAGGCGAATCTTGCCGTCGTAGACTCCCGCGGACCAGCTGGGTGCGTCGGTCAGGTCGGTGTAGTCCCCCGGTGAATAGATCAGTACGGGAATCTGGACCTGGGGATAATAGTCGAATTCCGAACCCAGCTCGTTATAGGCCTCTTCGAGCACGGCCAGGATCCGTTCAGCCAGTTCCGCACTGAGCTGGCCATCACAGGAGACGGAAAAATTCCCCCCCTGTGCCCGGCTCATCCCCTCTTCCACCGGCAGTTCCCGCTTGACCTTTTCCAGCAGGGCTTGAATGCGTTCCTCAGCAGGCGCTGCTGCGGCCGCATCCTCCAGCACCTGCCGGGCCCGATAGAGTTCGCCGGTGGCATAGTACAGTTCCCCCAGCAGATATAAAATGACCGGATTGTCGTCGGCCAGGGTCAGGGCTTCATTGAATTCCGTTTCCGCCGCGCCACTGTGCCCCGCCTTGCGCAGAGCGATTCCCGAATAGACCCAGAAACGCGGATCTTCCTTGCCGTAACTTTTGCCCTGAAAAAAATTCTCGACGGCCTGTTCGTAATTTCCCGTTTGCAGCTGGTCCACCCCCAGTTGGAAATAGCATTCAGCCAGATTCTTCCGGATCACCGGATTGTCGGGGAGGGCTTGATCCGCCGCCAGCAGTTTGGGGAGCGCTGCCAGCGGGGCCTGGCGGTTCAGAAGAACGACCGCTTCATTGTTGAGCTCCATCGGCGAGCCCAGACAGGGACGGATCGCCGCCGTTAAAAGGAGCAGCAGCCAGAGTCCGATCAGCAGCGGACGGTTGACGGGTCTTGTCGGGTTCATGCCGGTATCGTCAGGGATGGAGTCGAAATGACCTTGTACCCACTGAAGGTTGTACTCCACAACCCCAATGCAACTAGAAACATTGCTAAGTGGGCGGCGGAGCTGGCTGAGTTTGAGCTGGATTTCTTACTGGAACCGGCCGTTTCCTTGATCATGCTGTGCGTGCTTCAGTTGGTTACACGCCCAGGCTTTTGGCTTTTTTCTCAGACCGGGTCTGCAGTGCGCTCCGGATGGTGCCCACCAGCAGGATAATGGCCGGGATCAACTGGGCGACAACGATCATGGCGCAGAAGCCGAGAAATGCCAGAACCAAAAAGCCGCTGTTGTAAACCTTGGTGGTATCCACGCCACCGGCGGCGAGGACCGGGGAGGCGGCTGCGATCGAAAGGGCCAGAGCGATGAAGAGTGCGGTGTGCTTTTTCATTGTGTCCTCCTTGTTGGGTGTTCTTGACTTCGGTTTAAACGGTTCGTTTTGAATACTATGGGTCGAATCAGAATGCCTTGTTATGGTTTGCGAAGATTCCTTTGACCATGCTGGAAAAAAGGATCGCTCCGGGAACCAGCTGAATGGTTATGATGAGTCCTACAAAGGCGAGGAAGAACCACATCAGCAGCCCGGTTTCTCCCGCCTGAATGCTTAAGGATGCATGGGACGTGCTGGCTAACGTCAAGAGCATCACGATGGCGTTTTTAAGATTGTGTTTCATGGCGGCGTCC
>JARRKW010000305.1:0-3766 GCA_037387645.1 Desulfuromonadaceae bacterium | reverse complement strand
CCCTTTTGCAAAGCTGACAAAACGGAGTTGACTTAAAGCAATAAAGCACCAACGCCCCCCTGGTGATGCATTGCGGCATCAGCACTTGCTGTAGATGGGCGAAGCAGAGTAAGGCAACGCTCTACAGATAATTGCATTCGCTAAGATGGTTCATCTGAGACACTTGAAAAAGGAGGAGACTTATGAGGAGGAAGAGCTTAGCGGCAGGACTTGGCTTGTGTTGTTTGTTTGCCTTCCTTGGCATCGGCAAGGCCGAGACCGCAATCCAGGGGATGAAATTGGAACCACATTTTTCCAACGATTTGCGTTCGGAGCAAAGGCAACGGGCACGGGAAAAATCTTCAGGTCCGGTAATTGTTACCGAAGACGGCCCGTTAAGGGGCGTCATTTCCCCGGAAATCAACAAGTACCTCGGAATCCCCTATGCCGTTCCTCCCGTCGGGGAGAGACGCTGGACCCCCCCTCAACCTCTCGGCGGTTGGCAGGGAGTGTTCGAAGCGACTCAGGTGGGTAATTCGTGCCCGCAGCTCGATTTTTTCGGCAACAAATTTGGCAACGAGGATTGTCTTTATCTGAACGTCTATACTCCGGGCCGGGAAAACAACCACTCCAGACAATTCGCCCATCCGGCGCTGGATGCCGAGGGGCATCGGATTGCTAATTACGGGCTCATGGACCAGCAATTTGCCCTTCAGTGGGTGCAGCGGAACATTGCGGCCTTTGGGGGCGACCCCAACCGGGTGACGATTTTGGGTGAATCAGCCGGCGGACTGAGTGTCTACTCCCAACTCGCCTCGCCAACCGCGGCGGGTCTCTTTCAGAGAGCGATTGCCCAAAGCGGAGCGTACTCGAGTTTTGCGAATTATGGGCAATCCTTTTTCCCTTTGCCTGAAGCAGAGGCTCTGGCTGCCGGTTTTGCCGCAACTGTCGGCTGCGACAGTCAGACTGCCGATTGCTTGCGCTCCCTTTCCGACACGCTGCTCGTCAGTGCGCAGCCGGGAATGTTTTATCCCGTCATCGATGGGGAATTGCTCGAACAGCCGCCGGGCATGGCCCTGGCCAGCGGTCAGTTCAACCAGGTGCCGGTCATCACCGGCACGAATCACGATGAAGGGCGGCTTAACATCGCCATGACATATGATTATCGGGGGAACCCGTTGAGCGATGCGGATTATCCGGCGGCTACGGCTACCGCCGTGGGACTCCCCGTGGATCATCCGAACGTTCAGTTCCTAGTTCAGTACCTGTACCCGCTGAGCAATTATTCCCCGCCTCCCGGGGTTCAGAGCGCCCCCTTGGCACTGGGCGCGTTGATGACCGATTTCGGTCAGGCCTGCCCGGGACGTACCGCAGCACAGCTGTTGTCCCAACACGTTCCGACTTACATGTACGAGTTCAACGATGAGAATGCGCCACTCAATTACGGTCTCGTTCCGGCCAGTTTTCCATTGGGCGCCTATCACTCCGCCGAGATTCAATACCTCTTCAATCCTCAGGGAATCCCGGTACCATTCCCGGTCGATCAACAGCAGCTTTCCGATACGATGGTCGAATACTGGACCCGGTTCGCCAAAAGCGGAAATCCGAACTCACCTCGGACAACGTACTGGCCTCCCTACAACGTAAATACCGATCCGGTGATGTCATTGGAGGTTCCTGCGACTTCGGTGGAATATGACTTCGATGCCGATCACAAGTGTTCCTCGTTTTGGAACACGGTTTCCCAAGAGTAGGGAGCCGAAGTCAGGAATTTTCAGCATCAGCCTATTCAGGCTGGAGTCAAATGATTCTTCCTGTAAATTTTAAAGTAAAAGGGATCATCTTCTCGTCGGCAAAGACAAAAGCCCTTCAGAAACTGAAGGGCTTTGGCCCAGAGGAGGAGAAACCCCGTGTCTGCCAACATCCGAGATTTGAATTGGTTGCCATGACCGATTGTGGTGACTGCCCGGGACTTGTGGTGCCGCGAGTTAAAATATTAAGCGAACTGACCAAGAATCTCGAAAGACCACTGGAGGTACTTCACTTGGGGACCTGTATGAAACTGGCCATGGAAACGGCCGGGTGTCCCATCGTCTTTGAAGACCTGCGGGAAACATTGACCCAGAAATTTGGTGTAAAAGTCGTGCTCGGCACCCACTCTTATTGAGCCAAAGTAATAATGATCGACGGAGCCAGAAGGGCAGAAGGGGACGCTGGCTTCTCTGGCGAATTGATCGAAGCAGAGACCTGATCCCCTATGATTTTTGATTCCTATGAAAAAATATATACTCATCATCCTAATTGCCTTCATAACCATCTGTGACAATACCGCTGAGTCCATTCAATTAAAGGACTTTGTAGAAGCCGCCAGAAGCCAAATAGGAAAAACGCTCCGTTATGATCATAGCTACCAAGCAATTGGCTATCCCAATGGAGATATCCCAATTGATAGAGGTGTTTGCACAGACGTAATAATTCGCGCCTTGAGAGTTGCTTATAGTTATGATCTTCAAAAATTTGTGCACGAAGACATGGAAAATAATTTCTCTAAATATCCTCAAATATGGAATCTTAATCAGCCGGATAAAAATATTGACCATCGGCGTGTGCCCAACCTCCAAACTTTTTTTAAGAGGAACGGCTGGTCATTACCGTTGTCCAGGCAAGTATCAAAATTCCAAACCGGTGATTTAGTAACCTGCATAGTGCCACCAAACCTGCCACATATCATGATCGTAAGTGATAGGCGCAACAATGACAATGTTCCTCTCGTTATTCACAATATTGGCAAAGGAACCCAAGAGGAAGATTTACTATTCAAGTATAAGCTAACAGGACACTACCGAATTAAAGGGATCGAACAACCGCATTAACTCGGGCTGTGAAAATATGGAGAGAACGGTAGGATGCGGTGAGGTACGAACCGCATCAAGATTGAGTTTTTAAATGGAGCAGCCTTACGACGAAATGGTTGCATGACCCAGATCTGCAGATCCGTTTTCCAATAAAATCTGCAAGAGAGATACGCTGCCACGAAGCACTGGTGGATTTAAATATCGCCACCAGGGCTTCTCCCTCTGCCATTCGCGACAGCAGCGCCCCACGCCAGTGGAAATGTTTTTTGCTTCCTTTTTTGTCGTTTAACAAAAAGGAAGTCGCCGGTCGGGGCGAGTCCCGACGGTTTTAAGGTTGTTCCTGTTTTTGCTGCGGTTCACTCCGTTCACCGACATCCTACGGTTGTGGGAATGGCTTCAGCCGCGATGGATTGAGCATTCTACCAATATCCACCGAAAGACCCCGGGGTTGCGCCCCCGGCGACGCCCTACTCTCTTTGCTCGACCCAAAGAGAGTAGGCAGAGAAAGGGCGCCCCGCACCTGGCCCTGCGGGTTCCCTCCGCCCAGCGGATCTTTTGCGGAAGGGCGAAAACTCGCTACGCTCAGACATCCGCCCTTCTCTTTCGCAAAATCTCCACTGGACTCCGGCTGCGGTGCAGGGGGAGGTCAACGGCAGGTTAAGGGTGAAGCAGGTTGAGGGTTTTAACTGGAGAAGCCTTACGACGAAATAGTCGCATGACCCAGGGCTAACAATATTTTCAGAAGGAATTCAGCAAAAGGGATGAGCTGCCACGAAGCGGGGTAGAGTTTACCAGGCATTGGCGGTATTCGGAGCCCTGCCATTCGCGACAGCAGCGCCCCACGCCAGTGGAAACGTTTTTTGCTTCCTTTTTTGTCGTTTAACAAAAAGGAAGTCGCCGGTCGGGGCGAGTCCCGACGGTTTTTTTGGGGG
>JARRKW010000304.1:0-3150 GCA_037387645.1 Desulfuromonadaceae bacterium | reverse complement strand
TCCCGGGGACCGGGACTGGGCGCCAGCTCGACAAAGGCGTCGAGCATTTCCTGGACCCCAAAATTGTTGATGGCACTGCCGAAGAAGACCGGGGTCTGGTTCCCCTTGAGATATTCCTCGGCGTCAAAGGGATTGGCGGCGCCTTCGAGCAATTCGATGTCCTGGCGCAGCTCATCCGCCTGACTCCCTCCCAGCAGTTCGTCCAGCCGGGAATCATTGAGATCCTGGATGCGAATGCCGTCGTCGTTACGGGTTTCCTGGCCGGGGGTAAAGAGAAACAGCTCCTTGCGGTAGAGATTATAGGTCCCCTTGAAGCGCTTGCCCATGCCGATGGGCCAGGACAGGGGCGCACACTCGATCTGCAGGGTCTCTTCGATATCGGAGAGCAGATCGAGGGGTTCACGCCCCTCACGGTCGAGTTTGTTGATAAAAGTGATGATGGGGGTATTGCGCATACGGCAGACCTCCATCAGTTTGCGGGTCTGGGTTTCCACCCCCTTGGCGCTGTCGATCACCATCAGGGCGGAGTCCACAGCGGTGAGCACCCGGTAGGTATCCTCGGAAAAGTCCTGATGCCCCGGGGTATCGAGCAGGTTGACTTCATAATTGCGGTAATTAAACTTCATGACCGAGGAGGTTACCGAGATACCGCGTTCCTGCTCCATGGCCATCCAGTCACTGGTGGCATGACGGGCAGCCTTGCGGGCCTTAACGGCACCGGCCATCTGGATGGCGCCGCCGAAAAGCAACAGTTTTTCCGTCAGGGTGGTTTTACCGGCGTCGGGATGGCTGATGATACCGAAGGTACGCCGACGCTCGACTTCTTTCTGATTGTATTTCTGCAAAACGAACTCCGCTGTTGATGTGAACAAACGAGCTTTCCGGCAGCTCGCACAGGCCGGAACAATACAACAGAAATCAGGTTGCCGTCAATTGCTCCGGCGAAGTTTACAATAACCGCTTTTTCTGTCTGGCACTAAATACTATTGACCCACCTGTTGGGCAAAGGCTACTATCAACAAATTCCATGAGGAATGAGGCTTAGGGGAAAACCGAAGTCCGGTTGGGGAGTGGCAATTGCTCCTTACAGCTCACTCCCGACGCCTTACCAGATAAAACTCACACTGCGTGCCAAAGGGCATTGGGATACCGACTCACGGCTTCAGCTATCCGCATCCACTATTATCGCACAGGAGCTTGCCATGGAAGAAACCATCACCCCGGAGATCGTCATGCGGCTGTCCGGCATCCGCATGCGCCGCCTGTTTCTTTGGCTGGTCTTTCTCACCTACCTGCCGGCGATCGGCCTTGCCCTTAAATTCAGCGATACCGGCAAACCGGCCTTTTATCTAGGAATCACTTGGTTGCTGATGGCGGCAGTCGGCGGGGTTCTGGTCAGTTTCAGCCGCTGCCCCCGTTGCCATGAATTGTTTCATATCCAGGGCTACTCGACTTCCTGGGGACGCCGTTGCGTCAATTGCAACCTCCACCTCAATGCCGGAAAGTAATCGCCGAAGCGGGCAAGGCTTCCGCTCCGTTCCTGTGTGTCCGACCGGTTAACCTTATCAGACGGAGAATCCACCATGACCCTTTCCCGCTCCTGCGGTATCCTCTTGCACCCAACCTCCCTCCCCAGCCGCTTCGGTCTTGGCTCCCTGGGGGCCGAGGCCAATGCTTTCGTGGATTTTCTGGTAGCTGCCGGACAAAGCTGGTGGCAGATCCTGCCCCTCGGACCAACCAGTTACGGCAACTCTCCCTACAGTTCCTTTTCCGCCTTTGCCGGCAACCCTCTGTTGATCTGTCTGGAACGCCTGGTGGAATGCGGCGAGCTCGACCCCATCGACATTGAAGGGGTGCATATGGCCGAAGGCAAAGCCCATTTCGGTTTTGTCTCCGGCTATAAGGAACGCCTGCTGCATAAGGCCTGTCGGCGGTTCCAGGAGCAGGCCAGCCCGACCCGACGCGAGGCCTTTGCCAAGTTCTGTTTTGAGCATGCCTTCTGGCTGAATGATTACGCCATCTTTCAGGCCCTGCGCCGTCACTTCAAGGACAAACCCTGGTTTCTCTGGCCCAAACCGATCCGCAACCGGACCCAAAAGGCCCTGCATGAATACGGCACGACCCTGGCGGAAGCCATTCTTTATCATAAATATGTCCAGTTTACCTTCTACGACCAGTGGTTCACCCTCAAACAGTACGCCAATCGCCATGGCATCGGTCTGATCGGCGACCTGCCCATTTTCGTTGATCATAACTCCGCCGACGTCTGGTCCAACCAGCAGCTGTTTCACCTCGACCCGACCGGGCAACCGACGGTGGTGGCCGGTGTTCCCCCTGATTACTTCAGCGCAACCGGTCAACGTTGGGGGAATCCTCTGTATAACTGGGACACCATGCAGCAACAGGATTTTTCCTGGTGGCTGAGTCGGTTCCGTGCCAACCTGCAATTGACCGATCTGGTTCGCATCGACCATTTCCGCGGCTTCGAAGCCAGCTGGACCATTGACGCCGCCGAACCAACCGCCATCAACGGTCACTGGGAAAAGGTCCCGGGGACGGCTCTATTTCAGCGTCTGCAGCAGGAGTTCGGCATCGACTTGCCGCTGATCGCCGAAGACCTGGGAGTAATTACCGCGGAAGTGGAACAGCTGCGGGACCAGTTCGCCCTCCCCGGCATGAAGATTCTGCAGTTCGCTTTCGGGGACGACGCCGACAATCCCTACCTGCCCCACAACCTGAGCCCCAATTGCGTCATCTACACCGGAACCCACGACAACAATACCAGCATTGGCTGGTGGCACGATCTGAAATCCGCTGAACAGAAGCGGATCCACCGTTATCTGGGCCGTTCCGACCAGGGCATGCCCATGGATCTGATCCGCCTGGCCATGGCCAGCGTCGCCCGCCTGTGCATTATCCCCCTGCAGGATGTCCTCGGCCTCGGCAGTGAGGCCCGTATGAATGTGCCAGGAACCACCGCCGACAACTGGAGCTGGAGATTTTCCGCCCCGGCCCTGACCCCCGAGGCCGCCGCGAACTTGGCCGACCTGGTCAGTCTCTATGGCCGCCAGCGCCGAAAACGGATCCCCGATTGACAGCCACCGGCCGCGCCGGCTACACTGAAAATTAATCCTACCTCCGGGCCGCCCG
>JARRKW010000303.1:0-3167 GCA_037387645.1 Desulfuromonadaceae bacterium | reverse complement strand
AACGCTATCTGCATAAGCAACCGTATGTGGTCGGTCCCGAGCTCACAATCGGCATGCCCATACGCTATGAGAACCCGGCTGAAGTTGGTATCGACCGCATTGTCAATGCCGTGGCCGCCTATGAAAAATATCGTCGTGCCCTGATCGTGGTCGATTTCGGTACGGCAACGACCTTCGATTATGTTTCCCCCCAAGGCGAATATTGCGGTGGCGCCATTGCCCCCGGGGCCGTGATTGCGGCCGAGGCCTTGTTCCAGCGGACCAGTAAGCTGCCGCGAGTCGAATTGTCCCGACCGCCGCAGGTTATTGCCCAAAATACCGTTGCCAGCATGCAGGTGGGAATTTTCTACGGTTACGTCGGACTGGTTGATGGCATCATTGCCCGGATGAAACGGGAAAGCGGTGACCCTGCGCTGGTGATCGCCACCGGCGGTCTGGCGCCTTTGCTGTCCGCCGACTCTGCGGAGATTGATGAGGTCGAGCCGCTGTTGACCCTGGAAGGGTTGCGGCTCATTTACCAGCGTAATTGCCCGAAGCGTTAAAGAAGGCATTCGGTTGTTTCCCTGCCGGGAAGAAAGGCCCGGAAGACAATATGGTTGGGGGTGTTCCCCGTGTTTATGGTTTCCTGACAGTAATCCTTTAACCGCTTTCACCGCTGGGTGAGATGTAAGGAGGAATTATGGGAAAGTTTGAAACGGCAAAACTTCGTAATCTGGGAATTGTGGGGCAAGGGGATGCGGGTAAGACCTCGCTTACCGAAGCTATCCTCTACAATACCGGCATGACGGATCGTCTGGGTCGGGTTGACGATGGCACCTCGACCATGGACTTTGAGCCCGAGGAAATCAAGCGCCAGATTACCATTACCTCCAGCCTCAACCATTGCGAGTGGCGTGATCACAGTCTGCATATTGTCGATACTCCCGGTTATACCAACTTCCTCCATGATACCCGTAATTGCATGCGGATCCTGGGCGGCGCCGTACTGGTCGTTTCGGCCGTTGATGGGGTCAAGGCCCAATCGTTGAAAATCTGGGAATGGGCCAATGAGTTCGAGGTCCCGCGCATTGTCTTCGTCAATAAGATGGACCGGGATCGGGCTGATTTTCTCAAGGCGGTGGACGATGTGCAGAAAAATCTTTCCACCCGGGCTGTTGCTCTGGCCATGCCGGTCGGGGCGGGCGACGATTTCAAAGGGATTATCGACCTGGTCGACATGAAGGCGCGTTTCTTCACCTTTGATGACAAGGGCACTTACGACGAAACCGATATTCCGGCGGAATATCTGGAAGAAGCCGAACGGTTGCGGACCCTCATGGTGGAAGCGGCCGCCGAGGCGGACGACGAATTGATGGAAAAATACCTGGAAACGGAGAGCCTCAGTCGGGAGGAAATCCTGCTCGGGTTGCGGGAAGGGACGTTGACCAACGTCTTTACCCCGGTGCTCTGTGGCAGTGCCACGGCCAATATCGGCGTACGCAATCTGCTCAATTTCATCGTCAACTGCTTGCCGTCCCCGGTCGATAAAGGCATTCAGTACGGCAAGAATCCCAAGAGCGGCGACGATGAACAGCGTCAGCCCGATCCGAAGGAACCCTTTTCGGCCATGGTGTTCAAAACCATCAGTGATCCCTATGCCGGCAAGTTGACCCTGTTCCGGGTTTATTCGGGTACCCTCAAGAGCGACTCGGTGGTTTACAATCCCAACAAAGAATGCACCGAACGCATCGGGCAGATTTTTGAGCTTGAAGGTAAAAAACAGAAGCCCGTGGCCGAAGCCGAGGCCGGTGATATCGTGGCCGTGGCCAAGCTCAAGGAGACCGCTACCGGGGACACCCTCTGCGATGGCGGCAAGGCGATTGTTTACGAAAGTCCCCTGGCCCTCAAGCCGGTGATTTCCTTCGCCCTGGAAGCCAAAAGCAAAGGCGACGAAGACAAGATCATGAGCTCGCTGCACCGGATCATGGAAGAGGATCCCACCTACCAGGTCCAGCGCGATGCGGAAACCAAGGAAATGATTCTGGCCGGCATGGGACAGGTGCATGTCGAGGTGGCGGTTGAAAAGCTCAAACGCAAGTTTGGGGTCGAGGTTCTGCTGAAAGAGCCGAAGGTGCCCTACCGGGAAACCATTCGCAAGGCGGTCAAACAGCATTATCGCCACAAGAAACAGTCCGGTGGCCGCGGTCAGTTTGCCGACGTGCATGTGGAAATCGCCCCTCTGGGACGTGGCGAGGGCTATCAGTTCATCGATAAGATCGTCGGTGGGGTTATCCCCCGCCAATTCATTCCCGCCGTCGACAAGGGCATTCAGGAGACTTTGCGGCATGGTATCCTGGCCGGATATCCGGTGCAGGACTTCTCCATCACCCTCTATGACGGTTCACACCACTCCGTCGATTCCTCGGAGATGGCCTTCAAGATCGCCGGTTCCATGGCCTTCAAGAAAGCCATGGAGCAGGCCAACCCGGTGCTGTTGGAACCGGTCATGCAGATGGAGGTCAACGTGCCCGACGATTGCGTCGGCGATGTCATCGGCGACATGAACTCCCGGCGCGGGAAGGTGCTCGGCGTGGAACCCCAGGGCAGCAGTCAGAACGTGACCGTTCAGGTTCCCATGTCCGAGGTGTTGAAATACGCTCCGGAACTGCGCTCCATGACTTCGGACCGGGGGCTGTTCACCATGGAATTTTCCCATTACGAGGAAGTTCCCGCCCATCTGATGGCGAAGATCTTAGCTGAAAAGAAGGTTGAAGAATAACCATCCGGTCCAGAGCCGGATAATGAGGCAGGTAAACGATGACAGATGATGACAAGGATTTTTCCTTTGGGGATTTCGGCGAGGAGTTTACCTCCGGCGATGACGGTTGGGATGCTCTCAGCAGTGATGCCGAAGCGGCGGAGGATGATTTTCTGAAAGAGGTCGTTGGCGAGGAGGCGGAGCCGCCCGCTACGGAAGCTGCCGGCGAAGAACCCCGGGAACAGGAAGCCGAATCGACCACCGTGGAGACAAAATCCTGTCGTTCTTCCGTGCGGATGGTGCTGTATGGGGTGCTGGTTGTCATTCTGTCATCGGCCGGTTTCTATTATTTTTTCAGCAGTCCCCAACCGCCGGCCGTTGAACTGCCGGCGCCGTCCTCCACGCAGACCGCTGCCATGCCCGAACGACC
>JARRKW010000302.1:0-4083 GCA_037387645.1 Desulfuromonadaceae bacterium | reverse complement strand
GCGGGGCCGGCATCGGCAGGGAGCAAAAGAGCCGAGTGGAGCGCCTGGTTTTCTGTTGGTGTATTTACAACTGCCTGTTTCCTCTTGACTTTTTGTTGTTGGCCGGTACACTGGCGAAGGTTGTCGGGGGTATTTGTCCGGATGATTTTCCCGCTTGTCCAAGCAGTGGGACAATCGCGACGGAAGCCCTTTCCACAGGGCAACGTTCATCCCCCCGGCGGTTCCCGAGTGCCTGGTCCGATTGGTTTGCGGAATCCTATGACCGCGCGGAAACGACATCGTCCCAGCTGGTACCGAGCGGTTTTGGCCGCGAGTCGGACCGGTTTTGTGCCGGACAACCGGATTGCCCTGCTGCACTCCGGCGCCGCCTATTTTCCTGCTCTTGAACAGGCCTGTGACCGGGCCGTACATGAAATCTATCTGGAAAGCTACATCTATCGCCATGATGCCACCGGAGCGCGGATAGCCGAAGCCCTGCTGCGGGCGGCAGCGCGCGGGGTGACGGTTCGGGTGCTGCTGGATGGTTTCGGCTCCAAAGATCTGGACAAAAGTCTGCTGGCGCGGTTGCGCGAGGGCGGGGTCCGGGTACTGTTCTATCGGCCGCGAATCTCGCCCTGGACCTTGCAGCGTAAACGTCTGCGCCGGATGCATCGGAAGATTGTGGTGGTCGACCGGGAAATCGCTTTTGTCGGCGGGATCAATATCCTGGATGACTGCGAACTGGGGCTGCCGCCCCGGTACGATTTCGCGGTTGCGGTGCAGGGCCCGCTGGTGGATCTGGTTCGGCTCGCCGCCCAGCGGCTCTGGACCAAGGTCGCCTGGCATCATTTCCGCAACGGGGTAAGCGGCAGCGATCCCTGCCGGAGCCCGCGTTTCAGGGTGGGACCATGCCGGCGACCTTATTGCTGCGGGACAATATTCGCCACCGCCGGGACATTGAACGGGCCTATCTGCGGGCTATCGATCAGGCCAGGAGCGAGATCATACTGGCCCATGCCTACTTTCTGCCGGGCACGGATTTCCGGCATGCCCTGCTCCAGGCCGCCAGGCGCGGAGTGCGGGTGGTGCTGTTGTTGCAGGGGCGGGTGGAATACCTGTTGCAGCATTACGCGACCCGCGCCCTCTATGGTCAGCTGCTGGATGGCGATATCGAAATCCAAGAGTACCGCAAGAGCTATCTGCATGCCAAGGTGGCGGTGATCGACGGCCACTGGGCGACGGTGGGGTCTTCCAATATCGATCCTTTCAGCCTGCTCCTTGCCCGGGAGGCGAATGTGCTGGTCGATGATCCAACCTTTGCCGGAGAACTTCGGCAGGTTCTGCAACGGACTCTGGCTGCTGATTGCCAGCGGATCCTGCGGGAAAGCTGGCAGCGGCAGTCCCTGGTCCTACGGTTTTTCAGCTGGAGCTGTTATGGCTTGCTGCGATTGTTGCTGGGCATCAGCGGCTATGTCCGGGAGAACGATCAGGCCGACAAGGAATGAGAGGGTTTTTCGTCAAGCGGCACGGCGAAAACATGCCCACTGCTTCAGGTTGAATTGTTATAAGTAGAGCAGGAACCAACGGCATGCGGTGCTTCTTCCTTTGCCAGAGGGGAGCGGCTGCGGATAGTCTGAGTCTCTAACATTGCAGGAGGGTGCGTGAACGGTCGGTTAGGCTGGTTGGAGAAAGTTGTCGGATCCTTTCGCTGGAATGCTCCCCCCTGGCTGCAGTCCCTGAATCGGCTGCGTCGGGAACGACCCGTCGTTTTTGTCGGCTGGTTGTTGCTGCTGTTGCTGCTGTCCATCGGCACGTTCGTCCTGGCTCGTTATCTGCTCCATCGGCCCGGTCCGGTACTGGTTCAGGCCCTGATCGAACCCCCGGGGCTCACCCCCAATGTCGAGGATGCCGCTCCCCCCCACCTGGTGGTAGACTTCGCCTACGATTTCAGTCAATTGCAACCGGAGCAGGTGCGTCCCGACGGAGATCCCTCGGTGGCCCGTCTCGATCTGGTGGATAAGGTGCTTACCGGCGGTATCCGCCTGTCACCGGCCTTTCCTGGAGAGTGGCGCTGGCAGGGGGATCGCACCCTGGTTTTTACCCCGAGTCAGGACTGGCCGGCCCAAACCGCATTCACCATCCAGTTGGACCAGACCATCTTTGCCCCAAACACTCGCCTGAAGAGCCCATCCTGGTCCTTTGTCACCGAGCCTTTCGCCATCGAACTGCAAAACTTTGAATTTTACCAGGATCCCCAGGACCGCTCGGTGCGCAAGGCGGTGGCGACCCTGGCCTTTTCCCATGCGGTGGCGGCCAAGAGCCTGGAACAGCACCTGACCCTGGGGATGCGCCCCTCCGGAGCCACGGCGGAGGTGGCCCCGGAAGCCGTTGCTTTCAGCGTCAGCTATGACCGCAACCGGCGGGAAGCCTATGTTCATTCCACTCCCCTGACCCTGCCGGAGCAGCCCAACTACCTGCAGCTGGAGGTCGGCCCGGGGGTACTGCCGGCCGGGGGCGGCCCGGCCTCGACGGAAACCCTGAGCCAACAGCTGCTGATTCCCGATCGCGGCAGCTTTTTCAAAGTGCTTCGGGCCAACCTCGAGATTGTCCGCAACGAACAGGCGGAACCCCAGCAGATCCTCTCCCTGCAATTCAGCGATGATATGGACGAGCAGCTGTTGTTGGAAAACCTGGCTCTGTATCTGTTGCCGGAGCGGAATCGGCAGCGCCATTCCGACTACTGGCAAAGTCCGCGGGAAGTGACCGAAACGGTGCTGCGCGAAGCGGAGCCGGTTTCCTGCCAGCTGATTCCCAATGAGCGGGGATTTGCCCAGCTTTACCATTTCGTGGTTGACGTGCCGCCCGGGCGCTACCTCTATCTGCGGCTGCCGGCCGGGCTGGTTTCGGAAAGCCGGTTCGTGCTCTCGACCCTCTACGATACCCTGTTGCGGGCGCCGGATTACCCCAAGGATCTGAGTATCAGAGGGGACGGCTCCATGCTTTCCCTCGGCGGTGAACATCGTTTGAGTCTGTTGACCCGGGGGCTGGTGGCCCTTCAGGTGAAAGTGGGCAGGCTGCTGCCGGGGCAGATCAATCATCTGGTCAGCCAGACCAGTGGCGACATCAAGGATCCCTATTTCAACAATTACCGATTTGCGCTGAAGCCGCAGCCGCCGCAAACGGCCAATTACGCCTCCCTGGACCTCAGTGACTATCTGTCCGCCGAGAAGAATCCGGATCGGTTCGGACTGTTCTTCGTGCAGGTGGCCGGCTGGGATCCCCGCCATGAGCGGGAAATCTACGGAGTCGGCGATAAGCGCCTGATTCTGATTACCGACCTCGGGCTCTTGGTCAAGAACAACGCCGACCAGAGCCAAGATCTGTTCGTCCAGTCGATTGCCAGCGGCATGCCGGTAGCGGGAGCCCGGGTCGAACTGCTCGGACGCAACGGCGTGCCCCTGCTCACCCGGATGACCGCCGCCGACGGCCATGTCCCGTTCCCCAGTACCCAGAGCTTCAAGGAGGAGCAGGCCCCCACCGTCTATGTGGTGCACAAAGGGGCAGACACCTCCTTTATTCCCTTCGAGCGCTCTTCGCGCCGGCTCAACTATTCCCGTTACGAGGTCGGGGGGATCAGCAGCCGGCTGGGCGAGCAGGACAGCCTGAACGCTTTTCTGTTCAGTGATCGGGGGATCTACCGTCCCGGCGAAGAGGTGCGGATCGGTGGGATCGTCAAGGAGCGTCAGTTCGGCGATGTGGCCGGTATCCCCTTCGAATTCGCCATTACCGGGCCGCGTGGCAACGAGCTGGTGGCCAGGCGCTTCAAGCTGCCGGAGCTGGGCCTTTTCGAGCAGTCCTTTGCCACCGATCCGACTGCGGATACCGGCAGCTACCAGCTGGCGCTCTATCTGGTGCGGGATGACAACTATCGGGGACGGTTGCTCGGCTCCGCCAGTTTCCGGGTGGAGGAGTTTCAGCCGGACAGCCTGAAGATCGAAAGTACCCTGCTGGAGGTGCAGCCGCAGGGCTGGACCTCCGCTGCCAGCCTGCAGGCCCGGGTCCGCCTGCACAACCTGTTCGGCACCCCGGCCCAGGGGCGGAAGG
>JARRKW010000301.1:0-3188 GCA_037387645.1 Desulfuromonadaceae bacterium | reverse complement strand
CGCTGCCATGGGGTAAATAGCGTTCTTCGGAAAAAGCCGAAATTTGCAGACGTTGCTGGGGGAATTTATATTTTTCAACAATGTCCCGTCCGGGTTCATTCCCCCATCCTCCAGACCCGTCCCTGCTACCCATTATATCCCTTTGTCTTTAAACTACAGGCCTTGCAATCAACCCGTTTTTTTCGGCCGCATACCGAAGTTTGCGATCGCTCCTTGGTGGTTAGCGGGACAGGGAGCGTTTGACTTCCCTGTGATTTGGATTTATTGATGGGACATTGTTTTTTTGATGGAATTTTTTACGAGGGGCAGCAAACAGCTTTCGCTAGGAACAACAAAAGGAAATTTGTATGAAAATTCTGGCATTTAACGGCAGCCCACGGCTCCAGGCGAATACGGCAACCATGCTTGCCCACGCCATCAGCGGCGCTCGGGAAAAGGGTGCCGAGGTGGAACAGTTCAATCTGTACAAAATGCAGTATTCCGGCTGTATCAGTTGTTTTTCCTGCAAACGGCTGGACAGGGAGCGTCCCATCGTTTGTGTGGTGGAGGATGACTTGAAACCGGTGCTGGAAAAGGTTCGCGGGATCGATGCCCTACTCATCGCCACGCCGGTCTATTTCGGTAGTGAAACCGCGGCAACCCGCGCCCTCATCGAACGCCTCTGTTTCCCCTATCTCAATTATGCCGATTACAGTAACAGTCACTTTCCAAAGCGGATTCCTGTGGGGCTCATTTATACCATGAACATCCCAACGGAACTGTTTGAACCCATGGGGTACGATGTCACCCTGGGTCGCACCAGAGCGACGCTGGAGCGGGAATTCGGGTCCTGCAGGATGGTCCTGGCCAACTACACCACCCAATATGACGATTACAGTCGCTACGAAGCCAACGCCACCGGCGAGGCCAAGCAAGCGTATCGCGATGCGCATTTCGGTAATGATTGCCAGAATGCCCGTCAACTGGGGGAATGGTTGGCGTCCGGGCAGATTTAACTTTTCGTCGGGCCTATTGCTTCGGTGAATAAAGATTGCATTGTGGGAGCGGCTTCAGCCGCGATATTCGACCTTGGAACCTGCTGGCTAAGGTAACCACCTCCCCGGGGAGAAAAGAATTTTCAGGGTTGACCCGTCTATTGGTTCATAGTTTATAGCTTGTATTGTCATGGCCGTGGCAGTAACCAAAAACAACAATTTAAGGAGGCTGACAATGCAAGGTCACGTTAACAAAGCAGAATGGGTCGCCCTGTTCCGGGAGATCGGGCTGTCCGACGAGGCGATGCAAAAGTGGCATCATCTGTTTGAAACCCGCCATCCCGAAGGCCATCAGGACTTTCTGGTTTGGCTGGGCATCCCTGCGGAGGAAATTAAGCAAATCCGCGCCCATAGCCGGTAGTTGACCCCAGCGGTGGCTGAAAGCCGGCCACCGTTTTTTTACGCGAAAAATGAAAACATATTCCATTTCCCAATTAGCCCGCTTCTTCGGTTTGTCTCGCAGCACCCTGCTGTATTATGACCGCATCGGTCTGCTCTGTGCGTCTGAACGGACCGCCGCCGGATACCGCATCTATACCCAAAATGAGTTCAAGCGGTTGGAGCGCATTTGCATCTATCGCAACGCCGGTTTGTCCCTGGCCGATGTACAGAAGCTCCTAGCCGGCAGCGCTGCGCCCAGTGCAACGATTCTGGAAAATCGTTTGCAGGAGCTGGAGGATCAGATGCTAGCCCTCAAAGGTCAGCAACAGGCGATCATCGCCATGCTGAAAAACATGACCCAGGACAGCTTTGAACCGATCGTTGACAAAGAGATGTGGGTAAAAATGCTGAAAGCTGCCGGGATGGACGAAGCAGCCATGGCAAGGTGGCATGCCGAGTTCGAGGCCCGGGCACCCAAGGCCCATAAGGAGTTTCTTTTGTCCCTGGGTATTGCGAAAGATGAAGTTCAAAAAATTCAGGAATGGTCAAGGGGGAATGGGGATTGACATTCCAGGGGGGTGGTTTTACTAATGGAGGATCTTTTTCTGGAATGTTAGTTCACCCGAGGGGCCTTTGACAATGCTGAATTGTCACTATCAATAAGAGAACCATCTGACCTGAAACGGTTGGGTGGTTTTTCTGTTTTTGGGAGCCGAAAGGTCCCTTCCCGGCAGTTGATCTTGCGATGGTTGGTTGAATGGTTCATTCCTTTGCAACTTGTAACCTTGCAAGCCTGGCATGAAAAGTTCACGCTGCCTATGGGGAGAATGTTCTGCGGAAATAGCCGAAATAGCAAACGCTGCTGGGAATGAATTTATATTTTTCAATAACGATCCGTCCGGGTTTCGGGAGCGATGCAGTTCTCGTGCGGCGCGGTCCAGCCCTGCGGCAACCTCATCCGGCAGTTGTGCTGTCACCTGTGACATAAGTTCTCCTTGCGGAAGTGGGTGCCAGCGGCATCGTAGGGCTATTTCTCAGAGGCGTCAAGCACAGCCATGTCGGTGGCTCTCCATAGCGGGAGTCTACCAGTCCGATATCCTAACAGAGCATTCACGCGGTGTTCTTTTCCCCCACATTAATAATTGGCGTTATCCTCCAAGGGGCAGGGGGGTCAGTCGTCGGATGAGGAGAATCCGTGAGAGGAATTGTTGGCTGAAGAACCTTGATAGATGAGAAAGATATCCGGATTTTGGATTTAAAGGATTTTTCCTCCTACACCCCACTGATTCAGATGTTACAGTTTATAACTAATTTTCTAATTCCTACCAGCGGCTGGCCCGGTGGTAAGAACAAATGGTTCCATAAGTTTTAGTTTTTATATATGGAGGTGGCCATGGCGGAATACCGGTGCGAGGTCTGTTTTTTTGTTTATGATGAGACAACGGAAGGGATGAAGTGGGGTGACCTTCATGAAGGCTGGTTGTGCCCGGTGTGCGAATCGCCGAAATCGGTTTTTGTCAGAGCAGACATCAATCCTCCCGCAGCTGTAATCAGTGCGACCAACATGGATAAATCCAACAAGCCGACCATGGCATCCGAAAGTGCGCAGCTTACCGGTCGATCCATTTCCGATCTGATGGTCGAGACCATGGTCAACTGGGGGGTCCGACACGTCTTCGGCATGGTGGGACATTCCAACCTCGGCTTGGCCGACGCCATTCGAAAACAGAGTGAGGCCGGTAAACTGAACTTTATCGGTATCCGCCATGAAGG
>JARRKW010000300.1:0-3193 GCA_037387645.1 Desulfuromonadaceae bacterium | reverse complement strand
GCCGTTTCTGGATCAAAAGTGACGCCCCCGAAGAAGCGGAGCGACAGTCGCCGGCGGTGCTGCCGTTCGCCAGTCCCGAATGTCTCTTACGTCCCGTCTGCCATTTAAGTGGTTGCAATCGGTGGAAAGGAAACCCCACGCTGGTTTGCGGTGCGGGGACCTTTCGCCGCGGGATTGTGTCCGATTTCCCCAGTCCGATTGATGGCTTGGGGCCTAGAACATTATTCTATTGACAAGGAAGTCGCATTTTTGCCAAGATACCTTTTTTCACAAGAACTATCTTAAATAGTTAAAATAATAAAATAATTACCTTCACGCCAAGCGTTTGATCAGGCGGATTTATCCTTTTGTCGAGGATAGATGGTTTTGGCTGCATGGGGCAGCTCTTGGAGGAAGCTTGATGGAAGTACGTAAATTCAGAAAGATCATGGCGGCCAATCGGGGCGAGATCGCCATTCGCATTTTCCGGGCCTGCACGGAACTGGGCATCAGTACGCTGGCGATCTATTCGGATGAAGATAAGATTTCCCTGCATCGCTACAAGGCCGATGAGGCCTACCTGGTCGGGCGGGGCAAGGGGCCCATCGAAGCCTATCTGGGCATCGATGAAATTATCGATCTGGCTCTCAAAAAAGGGGTCGACGCCATTCATCCGGGCTATGGTTTTCTGTCGGAGAATCCGGAATTCGCCGAAGCCTGTGCGCGCGCCGGTATTGAATTCATCGGTCCCACCGCACAGATTCAGCGCCAGCTCGGTGACAAGGTAGCGGCGCGCAAGGTGGCCATCGCGGCCGGGGTGCCGGTGGTGCCCGGTACCGACAAGCCGGTGGAGAGCGAAGAAGAAGCCCTGCTGTTTGCCAAAGCCTGCGGCTATCCGGTTATCATCAAGGCCGCCGCCGGTGGTGGCGGTCGCGGCATGCGGGTGGCCCAAAATCAGAAGGAGCTCCTCGAAGGTCTCAAGTCGGCGGCTTCCGAAGCCCAGGCCGCTTTCGGCAATGCCTCCATTTTTATTGAGAAATACCTGATCAAGCCCAAGCATATCGAAGTCCAGATCATGGGCGACAAATACGGCAACATCGTCCATTTCTTTGAGCGGGACTGCTCCATTCAGCGCCGTCATCAGAAGGTGATCGAACTGGCGCCCTCGCCGACCCTGAGCGAAGCAAAACGGGAGGAGATCTGTGCCCTGGCCCTGAAGATCGTGCGCAGGGTCAACTATGTCAATGCCGGCACCGTCGAGTTTCTGATGGATGCGGAGCAGAACTTTTATTTCATCGAGACCAATCCCCGCATCCAGGTGGAGCATACCGTTACCGAGAAGATCACCGGCCGCAACCTGGTGCAGACCCAGATCCTGGTGGCGGCGGGGCACAAACTGTCCGATCCCGAGATCGGCATCAGCAGTCAGGCCGATATCGAACTGCGCGGTGCCTCCATCCAGTGCCGGGTGACCACGGAAGATCCCACCAATAACTTCGCCCCCGATTACGGCACCCTCAAGGTCTATCGCACCGCCGCCGGTTTCGGGGTGCGGCTGGATGCCGGCAATGCCTACTCGGGGGCGCACATTACCCCCTACTACGATTCGTTGCTGGTGAAGATTTCCACCTGGGGGTTGAGTTTTCATGCCGCCGCCCGGACCATGCGGCGGGCGCTGCAGGAAACCCGCATTCGCGGGGTCAAGACCAATATCGGTTTTCTGGAGAATGTTATCACCCATCCGGCCTTCTTGGCCGGCCAATGCGACACCTCCTATCTCGATTCCCATCCGGAACTGTTCCAGATTAGGGAAAAGCGGGATCGCGCCAACAAGCTGCTGAGGTTTATCGGCCACACCGTGGTCAACGGCTATCCCGGTATCAAGAGTCCCCTCAAGTCCACCAGCCTGCGGGAACCGGTGGTGCCGGCCATCCCCTATGATGCCGTGCGTCCCCGCGGCACCCGCGATATCCTGCTGGAAAAGGGGCCGGAAGGGCTGGCCGAATGGGCCCGTCAGGAACGCCGGTTGCTGATCACCGACACCACCATGCGCGACGCCCACCAGTCCCTCATGGCGACCCGGTTCCGCAGTTACGATCTGGAGCGCATCGCCGATGCCACCAGTTATCTGGGGGGAAGCCTGTTCTCCCTGGAGATGTGGGGGGGCGCCACCTTCGACGTGGCCATGCGCTTCCTCAAGGAAGATCCCTGGGAGCGGCTTGATCGGTTGCGGCAGCGCATTCCCAACGTGCTCTTTCAGATGCTGCTGCGGGGCTCCAACGCCGTCGGTTACACCAACTATCCCGACAATGTGGTGGAAGCCTTTGTCGCTAAGGCGGCGGAAAGCGGCATTGACCTGTTCCGGGTGTTCGACTCCCTCAACTGGACCAAGGGGATGCGGGTGGCCATGGACGCGGTGCGCAACAACGGCGCCATCTGCGAGGCGGCCATGTGCTATACCGGGGATATTCTCGATCCGAAACGGGACAAGTATCCCCTCAAATATTACGTCGATCTGGCCAAGGAACTGGAAAGCATGGGCGCCCATATCCTGGCCATCAAGGACATGGCCGGCCTGCTCAAACCCTTCGCCGCCGAGAAGCTTATCCGCGCCCTGAAGAACGAGATCGGTATTCCCATCCAGCTGCATACCCACGATACCTCCAGCAACGGCGGGGCCATGCTGATGGTGGCGGCTCAGGCCGGGGTCGATATTGTCGACACCTCTCTGTCCTCGGTGTCGGGTCTGACCGCCCAACCCAACATGAATGCCCTGCTGTCCAATCTCGAAGGGACCATCTGGGATCCCTGTCTCGATCGGGAAGGGCTGCAGCAGCTGGCCAACTACTGGGAAACGGTGCGCACCTACTATGCGCCCTTCGAGTCCGAATTGCGCAGCGGCACCGCTCAGGTTTACACCCATGAAATTCCCGGCGGTCAGTATTCCAACTACAAGCCGCAGGTCGAGGGGCTGGGGCTGGGGCATCGCTGGGAAGAGTGCAAGGAGATGTACCGCAAGGTCAACGACATGTTCGGGGACGTGATTAAAGTTACCCCCTCCTCCAAAATCGTCGGCGACATGGCCATGTTCATGGTGCAGAACAATCTGGAGCCCGAAGACATCTTCAGCCGCGGCCAAGAACTGACCTTCCCGCAGGGGGTCATCGACTTTTTCAAAGGGATGATCGGCCAGCCGGTGGGCGGATTCCCCCCC
>JARRKW010000299.1:0-3213 GCA_037387645.1 Desulfuromonadaceae bacterium | reverse complement strand
TTGGGAAGGTCATCCGCTGCGCAAGGACTACCCGGTACAAGGCCCGGACCGCGAGCCTTACCAGGGCCGTCTTCAGTAAGAGACTTATTTACGTAAACTCAAGCAAGTATCTGAATATAGACGAGGCAGAAATATGGCGAATCATGAAACCATGACCATCAATATGGGCCCACAGCACCCCTCAACTCACGGGGTTTTGCAGCTGGTACTCGAGTTGGATGGCGAGATTATCCGCAAGGCAACACCGCATATCGGCTTTCTGCACCGCGGTGTAGAAAAGCTGGCGGAGCATCGTACTTACCACCAGGTGCTGCCTTTGACCGATCGACTCGATTATCTGGCGCCCATGCATAACAACCTGGGCTATGTGCTGGCTGTGGAAAAACTGCTTGGCCTTACCGATGCCATCCCTGAGCGTGCTCAGGTTGTGCGGGTTCTGCTGGCTGAGTTGACCCGCCTCAAGAGTCACCTGGTCTGGTTGGCATGTCATGCTCTTGATATCGGCGCCATGACGGTGTTCATCTACGCTTTCCGTGAGCGTGAACATATCATGGATATGTACGAAAAGCTCTCCGGCGCCAGGATGACCTCCAACTACTTCCGCGTGGGCGGTCTTTCCGCCGACCTGCCCGCTGGCTTTGAAAAGGACATGCGCGATTTCATTGATGCCATGCCGGGTCATATCGACACCTACGAAGGGCTGCTGACCGGAAACAAAATCTGGCAGAAACGTATCATGGGGGTCGGCGAGATCAGCGCGGAAGACGCCATTGATATCGGTCTGACCGGTCCCTCCCTGCGGGGCTCCGGGGTGGATTGGGATCTGCGGCGGGACAATCCTTACAGCGGCTACGAGAACTATGACTTCAAGGTGCACGTCGATGACGGCTGTGATACCTGGGCCCGCTACAAGGTCCGTCTGCTGGAGATGCGCGAGTCCTGCGAGATCATCCGTCAGGCCCTGGGCAAACTGAAGCCCGGTCCGATTTTGGCGGACTGTCCCAAAATTTGTCTGCCCCCCAAACCGGATACCGTCAATACCATCGAGGGTCTGATCCATCATTTCAAGATCATCAGCGAGGGTCCGCGGCCCGAGGTTGGCGAAATCTATCAGGGGGTGGAAAATCCCAAGGGGGAAGTCGGTTTCTATATTGTCTCCGATGGGTCCCCGCGGCCCCACCGCATGAAAATCCGGCCGGCCTCCTTTATTAATCTGCAGGCGCTGCCGCAGATGGTCGAGGGGCGCCTGATCGCCGACGTTGTTGCCGTTATTGGTACCCTGGATATCGTTCTCGGGGAAATTGACAGATAGCGGGACTGAATACCGAAAGGGATATCGCAATGAGCGAAGTTGCGCAAAAAGTTGCCGAAGAAGAGATCGATTTGACCGGGGCCAATGCGGTCATCGACAAATATGTGGATATGAAGGGTGCACTGATGCCGGTCCTTCAGGGAATCCAGGATCATTACGGTTACATTCCCGAACCGACGGTGCATTTGGCGGCGGAACGTCTGAATGTGTACCCCAGCCAAATCTATGGTGTGCTGACCTTTTATGCTCAGTTTCACCTGCAGCCGCGCGGTAAGTACATCGTCCGGATTTGTATGGGAACCGCCTGCCACGTCAAGGGTGCCGGTCGTATTGCCAATACGATGGAAGATCGCCTCAAGATCACCCATTCCGAGACCACCGAAGACCTCATGTTCACTGCCGAATACGTGGCCTGCATCGGGGCCTGCGGCATGGCGCCGGTCATCATGGTTAATGATGACACCCATGGCAGCATGACCGTGCAGAAGATGGATGAGGTTATCGAAAAGTACAAGGCGATGGGTTAGACGCCGCGAGACGTAAACCATTCACCGTGGGGATGAATTGAGATATGGCCGCACAAGAAGCGATAAAAATCCTAATCTGTACCGGAACGGGTGGCTTTGCCTCCGGAGCACAGTCTGTAATCGATGCATTTGAGGCCGAGTTTGCCAAACAGGGTGTGGAAGGCAAGATCGGGAAGCGCTGCGATGTCATCGGTACGGGGTGTCGTGGCCTCTGTGCCAATGACGTGCTTGTCGATGTGGTGATGCCCGGAGAGGCTGCCGTTACCTACGATTTCTGCACCCCGGAGCTGGTGCCGCAAATCGTTGAAAAACACATTCTTGGGAACGAGCCGGTTCCCAAGAAGGTGGCCGGACCCTATTACGAAAAATTTCTGGAGAAACAGCGTCGTATCGTTTTCTCCCGTTGTGGCACCATCGATGCCGAAAGCCTCGATGCCTTTCTGGAGCATAAAGGCTTCACCGGCATCAAGAAGGCCGTGACCATGAAATCGGCCGAGGTTATCGATGAGGTCAAGCGTTCCGGCCTGCGGGGCCGTGGGGGCGGTGGCTTCCCCACCGGGGTCAAGTGGAGCTTCTGCGCCGCCAGTCCCGGGGAGACCAAATACCTGATCTGCAACGCCGACGAAGGAGATCCCGGGGCCTTTATGGACCGCTCCATTCTCGATGGCGACCCCTATGGGGTCATCGAAGGATTGATGATCGCTGCCTATGCCATCGGCTGTAAATTCGGCTACGTCTACTGCCGGGCCGAGTATCCGCTGGCCATCAAACGCCTGCAGAAAGCCATCGACACCTGCTACGAAAAAGGCTTTTTGGGTAAGAACTGCATGGGCCTGGGGTTCGATTTCGACATGCGCATCAAGGCTGGTGCCGGCGCCTTTGTCTGCGGCGAGGAAACCGCGCTGATGGCCTCCATCGAGGGGCAACGCGGCATGTCCCGTCCCCGTCCGCCCTTCCCGGCAGTGCGCGGTCTCTGGGGCTACCCGACCAACATCAATAACGTTGAAACCTTCGCCAACGTTTCCTACATCTTCTACAACGGCGCTGACTGGTACAGCTCCATCGGCACCGAAGGCACCAAGGGTACCAAGATTTTCGCCCTGACCGGCAAGGTCAAGCATACCGGTCTGGTGGAGGTTCCCGCTGGCACCACCATGAAGGAAGTTATTTACGACGTCTGCGGCGGCATTCACCAAAACCGCAAATTCAAGGCGGTGCAGGCCGGTGGCCCCTCCGGTGGTTGTCTGCCGGAAGCGGCCCTTAATGCCGAGGTCGATTACGACTCCCTGATCAAGGCTGGCGCCATGATGGGTTCCGGTGGCCTGGTGGTCATGGACGAAACCACCTGCATGGTGGATATCGCCCGCTTCTTCC
>JARRKW010000298.1:0-3215 GCA_037387645.1 Desulfuromonadaceae bacterium | reverse complement strand
TCCAGCGGCCGGGAATAATAATACCCCTGGGAAAGAACACAGCCGGCGGCCATGAGATAGTCGTGCTGAATCTTGGTTTCGACCCCCTCCGCGATAAAATCGATCTTGAGCCCCTTGGCCATGGCCAGAATGGCGTCGATAATGGTGTTTTTCTCACCCGCGTGGGCAATATTCTGCACGAAACAACGATCGAGCTTGAGGGTATGCAGGGGCAGGGTATGCAGATACCCCAGGGAGGAATAACCGCTGCCGAAATCGTCGACGGCGATGGTGATTCCGGCGCTGGAAAGGGTAGTCAGAATATCCATAGTCCGGTTCATGTCGCGCATGATGCTGTTTTCGGTGATTTCCACCTCAAGAAAATCATAGTCTAGACCATACCTTCGGACCGTGTTGAAAAGACGCTGTTCAAAATCATCCCCTTCAAATTGCTGGGGCGACACATTGATGGCGATCTTGATATGTCCGAGTCCAAGCCGTTTCAACACCAGGGCGTCCTTGCAGGCCTGATTCAGAACCCAGTCGCCGATGGTGCAAATCAGCTTGGTTTCCTCGGCTATGGGGATGAATTCGGAGGGCGGTAACAGCCCCCGCTGTGGATGCTGCCAACGCACCAGGGCTTCGAGACCGGTCACCCGGTTGGTGGTCATATCAACCTGAGGCTGGTAGTGCAGCCGCAACTCGTCTTCACAGATCGCTCGATGCAGACTGTTTTCCACATCCAGGGAATGGGAAATACCCCTCTGCAACTCTTTACTGTAGACACGGAAGCCGTTGCGGCCCGTTTCCTTGACGCGATACATGGCCAGATCCGCATGCAGCCGCAACGCCTCTTTGGTTTCACCATGATCGGGATAGGTGGCGACCCCGATGCTGAAGGAAATGCGCAACTCTTTGTTCTGGTGATAGACCGGCAATGCGGTGATGGCGAGAATTTTCTCGGCAATGACAGCGGCGTCCGCCTTGTTGTTGATATTGGGCAGCAGCAGGGTGAACTCATCGCCACCCACGCGAGCCAGGGTATCCCCCTCCCGCAGACACTTTTTCAATCGCAGGGCCACCGACTGCAGCACTTCGTCGCCGATCAGATGACCGAAACTTTCGTTGATTTTTCGGAAACGATCCATGTCCAGGGCCATTACGGCCAACATGCCGCCGGAACGCTTGACCTGCCCCAGGGCGATCTCCAACCGATCATCGAACAGGGTTCGATTCGGCAGGCTGGTCAAAAAGTCATAATAGAGCTGATAACGCTGCAACGCTTCGGAACGCTTGCGGTCACCGATATCCCGGGCGATTCCATAGGTGCAGTTAGCGTCTTTTCTCCTAGCGTTTTCCGCCGTATAGATGCCCGCCGCGGTTAATTCGATGGAGATGGCGCGCACTTCCACATGGCGCAGGTCGCTGCTGCCCTTGGCCCGCAGCCGTAATTCGATGCCCTCTCTTTTCACCTGCCCCTTACGCTGCCTTTGAAAGGCATATTCGGCTTTACGGCGATCCTCCTCGCAAACCAGTTCCAGAAAATGGCGGCCGAGGATGTCATCGACCTTGCAACCGAGCAAACTTTCCACCCGTTCACTGACAAAGTAGAAACAGCCCTCCTCATCCAGCATGTAAATGAGATCAGGGGCGCTGTTGACGATAAAACGATGCAGTTCCTCGGAACATTGCAACCGCTTTTGAATGAGCAGATAGTCGTCCCGCCGCTGCCGTTTCTTCAGAACCTTCGCCAGAGAAGCCAGCAGCTCGTCCGGAGCATAGGGTTTGACCAGAAAATCCTCGGCCCCCTTGCGCATGGATTGGGTGGCCTGGTCAAAGGTCGACTCGCCACTTAAAACGATAACGCTGGCATCGATACCGTTGTCAATAATGAAATCCATAACGCCCTGACCGGAAATAAAGGGCATATTGATATCGAGCAACACCAGATCGAAGGACTTGTTATTGAGCAGGGTAATGGCTTCGCGCCCGTTGGCGGCACAGATTACGTGGTAGCCGGACATGTTCAACAGTTCGTGCAAGCTGTTGCGCAAGCCCCTTTCATCGTCCACCACCAGAACGGTCGGAGCAAACAGCGACGGCTGGAGGGGCACCGATGAGGCGTTATAGGAGATGGACTCCGACATTTCTTCCCGTGAAGGTTGCGGTTTCATGGTTGGTCACTCTTTTCAACAGTGCGCGGAAGCAGCATCTGGAAACGGGTTCCCGTCGTCGCTGACGAACAGGTAACCTCGGCCGAAAGACGATCCAACAAGTTTTTCACGATAGCCAATCCCAGGCCGGCATGATCCTGTTTGGTACTGGCGACCGGCTTGAACAGGGAAGACAAAATCTGATCCGGTAACCCCGGACCATTGTCACAGACCTGAAGTTCCACATACTGGCTGCCGTTTTTATAGATCCGGTCCCGGGTCGAGACACGCAACGTGCCTCCCTCCGACATGGCCTCGGCAGCATTTTTCACCAGGTTCATCAAGATCTGCTTGACGGCTCCCGCAGGTAACGACAGTTTGGGAATGCCCTTGTCCAGATCCAGTTCGGCCGTGATTTTTCGCACCTGAAAAAGGGATTTGTCAAACAACCGAAACAGATCTTCTATGACGCGATTCAGGTCAAGAATGGCGCCTTCTTCCTCCGCCGGGGGAGCAACATCCCGCATGCGCGCCAGCAGGTCGGCCACCCTGGCGATCTCCTATTTGATGACGGCGATTTCCTTGGAGGCGGGACTGTCGGCGCCCAGTTTCTGCCCCAGGATATGCAGATAATTGTTAATGATGGCCAGAGGATTGTTGGCCTCGTGAACCAGCTTCCGGGTCTCCAAACGTTGCCAGTCCAGCTGTTCGACCAACTGCTGCTGCTGCGAATGGTGCAGTTGCATAACCTGATCCAGGAAATGCGCCAGCTGCTGCGAAAAAAGGTCGAGCAGATCCAGCTGTTGCAGCAGGTATTGCCAGCGGGCCTTGGACAGAGCGGCCACCACCACGCCCAGGGGCTTCCCCGCAGCCAGCAACGGCAGGAACAGGAGCCCCTCAGCGGCAAAGAGATGGCGCAGTTGCTGATCGACAATGGAGACCGGATACTGGTCACTGTCCTGGAAGGTGCATTGAACAGTTTGGTCGCGCAGGGACTGGGCAGCCAGACTGTTCGATTCGGAGCAGGAAAGGGCCAGCTCCGAAAAGGTTCGGCGATCGGAATCGTCGGCCACCCCAACCAGA
>JARRKW010000297.1:0-4825 GCA_037387645.1 Desulfuromonadaceae bacterium | reverse complement strand
GTCTGGGAACAGACGAAGAAGCCTGCGCCAACCAGCAGACCACCGAGGATAGCGGTCAGACGCGGACCAACCTTGTCCTGCATTTTGCCGCCGATGATCATCGATACGGCGAAGACCAGACAGGCGGTGGCATAGGGGTCACCGGCACCGCTGAACATCTGCGCAATTTCACCTTTAAGCATACTGTAGGCATACAGAATGCCCAGGGCGAGGTTGATGCCAAGACCGGCTACGACAACAGACCAACCTTTGTTCTTGATTTGTCCACTACTCATGAATCTTTCCTCCTTGGTTTGGATGGATATATCGCTGTGATAGAGTGACTGATACTTCATGCGAAAAGGAAGAGGCCATTTAACCCGAAACGGTGGTACTTCCGGTTTCTGCTTGTCCGACCTGGTCATGGCCGCAGCTTCCCTTTCCCCTGTTTCAGCGTTCTCGTTCTTCCCAAAAGCTTCCTGCTCAGCCGTTACCAGATACCGGGCCGCTAACTGTTGGTACCTGGAACAGGCGTGATAACGTGATCGGCAGTGGTCCACCATGGTTTTGACGTCGTGCGGGGAGATATAGCCGCAGCCAACGTCACAGTAATCTTCATTCTTCTGAAAAAACGGACAGAGCATATGGTCTGACACTTCTTGTCTTATAAGTTCAAATTCTCAGCTGCCTAGCCTCGATGACCTTTTTGGATTTAAATACCTTGTATGTATCCCTTTTGCAGAGCGCATGCCAAAATGACATATCATGGAAAAAATCCCCTCTATGACTGCAATTACAACAGTTTTGGCAAAAAATACTAGATATCATCTAAAATGGAACGGCATTTTATTTTCGCAAAAATGCAAAAAACACTTACCGTATACCCCATCCAGCCCCTGACAAGGCCCCGAATGGTTCGGGTCCACTCCTAAAAAAACCATAAAACATAAATAATAACAGTAATAAAAGGTAATGCCGAAAGCCATTTCCGCATTTTTGCGAAAAAAATCTCCGTTTTTCGCAAAAATGCAAAAAACGGAGATGGGCGATTCCAACCATTAATTATAAAAACAGCAAATCTCTCGAAAAAGTCGCTTCGGGGTAATAGCTACCGCTCAGGCCCGGGAAACAAACCGCCCCTCGCGGGTATCGACCTTAATGACCTCTCCGGCCTCGAGATACCCCGGGACCTGGATGCGCAAACCGGTTTCCAGCACCGCCTCCTTGGTTTGCGCCGTGGCCGTAGCATTGCGAATTGACGGGGCTGTTTCGGCAACGGTCAACTCCACGGTCATGGGAGGATCGATACTGACCACCCGTCCCTGAAACAGGCCAAGCTGCACATCCATGCCTTCAAGCAGATAGCCGCGAACCGAAGCAAATAAATCTTCGTCAATTTCATATTGCTCGTAATTTTCCAGATCCATGACGATTCCGCCTTCGCCGGAGGCATACAAAAACTGCCCTTTGCGCCGTTCAAAATCCGCCTCATCGGCCTTTTCACCGGATTTGAACGTCTTTTCCAGCACCTGCGCGGTGAGCAAATTGCGATATTTGATCTTCACCAGGGTATTGCCGCCACGAGCCGAAGGCGACTGGGTGGTGTGCTCGAGAATCAGACAGGGCGCGTTTCATCGGTAATTCTCCTTGAGAAATGGGTTGAGCGCGGGAAATGTAGCACAAAGATCGCTTACGGTACAATTGTTCTTCGCATAATTTTTCCGTGACAATTCCAGTCCGATTATGCTTTAATGTTATGTTTTAAGAAAGTTTGTTTTTCGGCAATAAGACTTCCCGACCATTGAAAGATAAAAAGGAGTTTTACCATGTACAACTGCGCAGACCTGAAAAAGGGGCTCAAACTGATGATCGACGGCGAACCTCATGTCATCGTCCAGTTCGATTTCACCAAGCCCGGCAAGGGCCAGGCCCTTTACAAGTGCAAACTACGCAACATGATCACCGGCTCCCTTTTCGACCGCACCTACCGGTCCGGTGAAAGTTTCGAACCGGCGGCCCTGGAAGACCGGGAGATGCAGTTTCTTTATCAGGACGATACCGGCTATGTCTTCATGGACAACAAAAATTATGAGCAGGTGGTCCTGGATGAAGCAACCCTGGGCGATGACCACTACTTCCTCAAGGACAACATGGACGTGAAAATCCTGCTGTTCAACGGCCGCGGCATCGGCATCACCCTGCCTAACTTCGTCAATCTGCGGGTCACCCAGGCCGATCCCTGGGTCAAGGGCGACACCGCCGCCGGCAACAACAAACCGGCCACCGTGGAAAGTGGTTACTCCCTGTCGGTTCCCTCCTTTGTCGAGACCGACGATCTGATTCAGATCGACACCCGCACCGGCGAATACGTCACCCGGGTCAAGGAATAATTCCCCATGGAACCGAACTGGGCCCTGGCCCGGAAACGGGTTATCCTGGAAAAACGGGCCCGGATCGTCCAAACGATCCGGGCGTTTTTCATCGAACAGGATTTCCTCGAAATTGAAACACCCCCTCGCCTGCCCGGCAATGCCCCGGAACAACATATCGATGCCGTTGTCAGCGGCAACGGTTTTTTGCAAACCTCCCCCGAACTGTGCATGAAGCGTCTGCTGGCCGCCGGTTATCCTCGCCTGTTCCAGATCTGCCGCTGCTGGCGCGAAGGTGAGCGGGGCTGTCGTCATCTGCCTGAATATACCATGCTGGAGTGGTACCGCACCGACTGCGACTATCACACCCTGATGAGCGACTGCGAAAAACTGCTGAACCGGCTCTGTCCCGCAGGCACCCTCGGCGCCATCGACCTTCTTCCTCCCTGGGAACGGCTGACGGTGGCCGAAGCCTTCCAGCGCTACGCCGCCACCGATCTCGCCACCGCCCTGAGCAACGGCCGTTTCGACGAGGTGCTCGCCTTCGAAGTGGAACCGCAGCTGGGCCGAACCCGACCGACCTTTCTTATGGAATATCCCACCGAACTGGCTGCCCTGGCCCGCTGTAAACCGACGGACCCGACCGTAGCCGAACGCTTCGAGCTGTACCTCGGTGGTCTGGAGCTGGCCAACGCCTTTTCCGAATTGACCGATCCGGTGGAGCAACGCAGCCGTTTTGAACAGGAAGAGGTTGCCCGGCGCAACCTCGGCAAATGTCCCTATCCCTCCCCGGAAAAATTCCTGACCGAACTGGCCGCCATGCCGCCATCCGCCGGCATCGCCCTCGGCATTGATCGGCTGGTCATGCTGTTGACCGGCAACGACAGCATCGACCAGGTTGTCGCCTTCACCCCGGAAGACCTGTAAGCGACTTTTCTTCCCGCCTCGCCACGCTATACTGAAAATCAACCGTTGCTCGCCGTGGGAGACCGCCTATGAAGCGAAGTCGAAAGCTTGGCTGCATCGTCATCAGTATCCTGCTGTTGTCTCTGGCTGTCCCACTCCTATCCGCTGAACCGGATCCCTGGCTGCGGCAAAGGGAACAAATGGTTCGCGAACAGATGGAAGCCCGGGGTATTCGCGACCCCCTCACCCTGCAAGCCATGGGGAGCGTGCCCCGCCATCTTTTCGTTCCTCCGGAGCTGTTAGATGCCGCCTATCGCGACACTCCGCTGCCCATCGGCTTCGGCCAGACCATCAGTCAACCCTACATGGTCGCCACCATGACCGAAATCATCCGACCCCGGCCGGGCCAAAAGATTCTCGAGGTCGGCACCGGCTCGGGCTATCAGGCGGCGGTGCTGGCCGCCTGCGGTGCCGAGGTTTATTCCATCGAAATCATCCCGGCTCTGGCCGAACGGGCCGGAAACCAGCTGAAGACCCTCGGCTACCGGATCAACGGTCGAACCAGCGACGGTTTTTTCGGCTGGCCCGAGGCCGCACCCTTTGACGCCATCCAGGTAACCGCCGCCGCCGAATTCATCCCCCCACCCCTGACCGAACAGCTCAAAGAAGGGGGCACCATGGTCATTCCGGTGGGCACGCCGTTTCACCTGCAAACCCTGATGCTGGTGGAAAAACGGAACGAGCAACTACACACCCGCAGCCTGATGCCGGTACGCTTCGTGCCGCTACGGAGAACCGAATGATCGCGGATTGGCGCCGCCATCTGGCGCTGGGCCTGCTTTCAGTGTCACTCATCGCCGTACAACTGGCTCTGATGCAGAGTTTTTCCATCAGCCAGTGGCACCATTTCGCCTACATGGTCATTGCCATCGCCCTGCTGGGCTTCGGTGCCGCCGGGACCCTGCTGGCCCTCTGGCGCAGTCGGATACTGCAAAGCAGCGCCACCCTGCTGCCCCTGCTGCTGTTCGCCACCGCTCTGACCCTGGCTTTTTCCGCCGGTCGGGTTCAGCTGCTGTTCGGCCGCTTCGACTCCTACCTGCTGCCGTACGATCCGAGCCAGGCGCTGCTGCTGCTGGCCATCATTCTGTTGCTCAGTCTTCCGTTTGTACTCGGCGCCCTGGTCATCGGCATCCTGTTCGTGCAACAGGCCGACCGCATCGGCAGCACCTATTGCGCCAACCTGATCGGCTCCGGCCTCGGCGGCCTGGTGGGCGTTGTCGCCCTGACCCGTTTCTTTCCCGAGCAACTGGCGGCGTTGCTGGCCTTGCCCACCCTGCCGGCCGGCATGCTGCTGCTGCCACCGCGACAACGTCTGCTGCAAGGGGTCGCGGTCGCCACCACGGCCGCCCTGGCTCTGGCCTTGGCTGTACCGGCAAAGCTTCCCCTGTCCCAGTTCAAGGATCTGCAGAAAACCCTCGACCTGCCGGACAGCCGCACCGTCGCCATGGCCAACGATCCCTACGGCCAACTTCGGTCCGTCTCCAGCCCGGCACTGCGATTCGCTCCCGGTC
>JARRKW010000296.1:0-3220 GCA_037387645.1 Desulfuromonadaceae bacterium | reverse complement strand
CTGTTGGAAAACCTGGAGGTGACTCCGGCCCTGATTCAGCGTTGTCATGAGCTGAAGCAGGCCGGGTTCGTGCTGTCGCTGGACGATCACCTGTTTAGCCCAACCTATGAACCGCTCTATCCCCTGGTTGATATGGTCAAGGTTGATCTTTTTGTCACTCCGGCAAATACCCTGCCCGCCAAATTGCAAAAGTTGCGCAAATACCCCCTGAAACTGCTGGCGGAAAAAATTGAAACCCGCCAGGAATTTCAGGAATGCTTCGATGCCGGTTTCGATTATTTCCAGGGCTATTACTTGGCCAAGCCGGCGGTTATGGAAAAACAACGGATTGACGGCAATGCCACGGCTCTGCTGAAATTGCTGCAACAGCTGATGAATGACGCCGAGATTGACGAAATCGAAGAGACCATGCGAATGTGTCCCGGTCTGACCTATTCCCTGTTGAAGCTGGTTAATTCCGTGGCTGTGGGCTCGCGAAAAGCCATCAGCAGCATCCGGCACGCCATCGCCATGATCGGCCGAAAACAGCTCAAGCGCTGGGTCCAGTTGGTCCTTTTTGCCGCCGACGACAATCGGGGGCTGGAAAATCCCCTGGTGGATATGGCCGCCGTTCGTGGGGGGATGATGGAACAGCTGGTATTGAACCACGATCATTACCGGCGAGTCGGGGAACTGGCGGAGGAAGCTTTCATGGTCGGGATTCTGTCTCTGCTGGAACGGATTTATGCAGTGCCCATGGAAGACGTTGTGGCGACGCTGAATCTTTCCGCCGAGGCTTCGGCGGCGCTTCTGCATAGGGCAGGGGTGCTGGGAAAGATCCTGGCCTGCGTTGAGGCCATGGAACAGATGGATTTCAAGGGGGGGTGGCCCGGACTTGAGGCCCTTGGCTTTACTTCTGGCCAGGTGTTTGCGGCTCAGTGTGAAGCCTTCAAATGGAAAGCGTCCCTGGCCTGATAGCTTCAGAGCCCTTCTGGTTCCGTCCGAAACAGGTCCCGCAATTCAATAACCCGGGTCAGCGACTGTTCCCCACGGAGGACGGTGAAGCTGATCCGGGTGCCCGCCTTTTGTCGTAGCAGGTTGCGGAGCGGGATGGCGCCGCCATACTGTTCGACCGCGCGGTTGTCCACCGCTTCGATCAGATCTCCCGCCATCAGTCCCGCCTCGCTGGAGGGACTGTCCTTGGCGACAAAAGAAACCATCGGTTGGTCCTGTTCCGACAGGCCGATGAGCATGCCGCTTTTATCTTCGGCGAAGGGGTGATTGAACTCTTCGCCCCTCTCAAAGATGACCCGTTGCTGAGGATAATCCAGGTACAGCACAAAATGCCGCAGCAGGGAGTTGCCCAGGTTCCCGGCCAATTCACCGACCGCCGTTGCCCCCTGGCCCTCGGTCTGGGGAATGCAGAACCGGGGATGGTCGATACGGAATGGGCCGATTTGCAAGGTCTGGAAAGGAACGATGCGTTCAAAGTTGTAGCCGGACATGCCTTTGCTGACGGTTTCGACGCCGGGGCGTTCCAGCAGTCGGTGGTTTTCGGCAAAGGGGTAGTGGAAAGAACTCTGGTGGGCCCCGAGATCCAGGCTGAATCGGCCGCAGAGTGAGCCATCAACACAGGCCGGCACGGTGAAGGTGCCATATTGGAGGGGGGCCTCGATCATAACTCCCGGCCCGGTATAGCTGAATTGCTCAGGGCGGAAGAAGGAGACCGTCTGGTTGGCGAAATCGATGCGGGTGACAAAATGGGAAAGAAAATCGAAGCCCAGGATGCCGTAGCGAACCGGTTCGTAACTGCCGGCGGCAAGTCCCTTGAAGGCATGAATGGTCTGCCCGGAAAGGGTGATGCTGTCGACCTGGAAGGGCGGCAGTTTGACCAGGGCGAGTTCAAACAGATCGCCGAAGCCGAAGCCGCCAATACGGCCGGCCGGCTTGAGTCCCAGCCGAAGGGCATAGTCGCTGTCGATGACCGACTTGGAGGCGCCGCTGTCAAGCAGCCAGAGTCGGGTGTCGTCGCCAATGGTGACGGGGAGATAGATCTGGTTTTCGGCGAAAATGAAAGGGATATTTTCCGCGCGATCGCCGGTGGCAAAGCGGACCCGGTCCGGCGCCGGTTCGGGAACGGCGAATTGTTTTTGGTCTATGGCCGGATTGACGCGATATTCCTGCAACCAGATTTCTTCACTTTTGTTGCGGGGACGGATATCGGAATACTGGTGAAAGGGGATCAGGAAGCCATCCGCCCAGCGGAAATCGTCGAAACGGGTATGGACTTCAATGTCCGGCTGCCGAACCACGGTTTTGATCAGATGCCAGCTTTCGGCCGCAATGAAGAACAGGGTGACATCCTCATTGAGGCTGTTGCTCAGGCGCAGCTGATAACAGCTGCGGCCATCGATCTCGGTGGTCCCGAGATAACTTAGGTGAAAATAGGGAGAAGCGGGATTCAGGTGTTCGAATCGTTCCAGCAGTTCGCCCAGCCGTCTTCGGATCAGGGTTTGCTCGTCCCGGATTTCGACAACCTGTCCGTTGGCGTCCTGCTGCCAGCGGGTCTGACCGTCGTCCCCTTCGCTTTGCTGCATAACTCCGAAATCCTCATCCTGACGATAGCGTAGCGGAGTTTCGCTCCAGCAGCGGAATGTCCCTTCCAGGCCGTCATAGCGAATATTTCCGGAGCTTTGGGTGGTGCGGATTGTTTTCAGGCGCTCAAGGCCACCTATGGCCTGATAATGGGCCTGAAAAATGGCGTAGGGATCGGTCCCTGCCCCACTATGGCAGCAGGCCCCGACAGCCCCCGCCAAAAAGAGGCAGCTCAGGGGTTTTGCCAGGCCGCGCAGCCATCCCAGGGTTAAGGCCACCCATTTCATTCTTTGCCCATGGCGCCGTGATGGGCCCCTTCGGGGAGGGGCGCAAATTCAACTTCCACCTGCAGGGTGTTTTCTCCCCGGCGGATCAGCAGGGTGGAACGATCCCCCGGTTTTTTCTGTTTGACCTCATAGATCAGATCGAAATTTTCCTGCAATGCGATGCCGTCGAGGGCCAGCAGCATATCCCCTTTTTCCAATTGTGCAGTTTCGGCGACCGAACCGAGGATAACCCCATCGACCCGCACCCCGCTTTCCGTATCGGCCAACAGTACCCCGAGCTTGACCTCCTCTTTGCCGAGATCTTCGTATTCGGTGAAGAGGACGAAATCATAGGGTGGCATGGGAAAGTCCGGTTTTTT
>JARRKW010000295.1:0-3220 GCA_037387645.1 Desulfuromonadaceae bacterium | reverse complement strand
GCGGCGACCGGGATTCTTTTTGTCCAGGGCGACGCCACCCATGACGACACCCTGATTGATGCCGGCATCCGCAACGCCAAAGGTCTGATTTCCGTTGTCACCTCGGATACCGAAAATGTTTATATCACCCTGACCGCGCGCGGCCTGAATCCCGATCTGTTTATTCTGGCCCGGGCCGGAGACCCCGGCTCGGAAATTAAATTGCTCCGCGCCGGCGCCAGTAAGGTTATTTCGCCCTACACCATCGGTGCCACCCGTATGGCCCATGCCGTTCTTCGTCCATCCGTGGTCGATTTCATAGAAATCGCCACCGCCGGCCACAACCTGGAATTACAGCTCGAAGAAATTCGGATCTCTTCCTCTTCCCGTCTGGTTAATACCACCCTGATCGATTCCGGCATTCGTCGCGACTGGGGCATCATCATTATCGGTATCAAAAAAACCGATGGCAAAATGATTTTCAACCCCGCCTCCACCGTACTGATTGAGGATGGTGACATTCTGATCATATTGGGAGAATTGCCGGCCATTCAAAAACTGGATCAAATCGCCCAGGGGCTCTGACACAACCCGCTTCCCGCATGTAACAGGCCCTCCGGACCCGGCGTGTGACACACATGAAACAAAAAGGCGACCCAAAATCGGGTCGCCTTTTTTAACCCTCTGGGGGAAAAGGTCGTTACCGGCCCCTGCGGCCGGCTACCTGAATCCGGATCAAGGCCCGCTCCAGCGCCGCTTCCATGACGCGATATTCCTTGTCCTCGCTGGACAATTGTTTGAGAGCCTCCTCGGCACGACCAAGGGCTTTCTTGGCCCGCTCGAGATCGATCTCATCCGCGGGTTCGGCCGTTTCGACCAGAACCATGACCTTATCGTTCTCAACTTCCACGTAACCCCAGTTAACGGCCAGATGAAAGATTTCGTTCCCCATACGATAAGACAGCTCGCCGATTTTAAGCGTGGTCAACAGCGGGGTATGCCCGGGAAGTACACCGAATTCACCCAGGGTCCCGGGAGCCGTGACCTCGTCCACCTCCTCGGAAAGCGCCTTCTTATAGGGAGTGACCAATTCGAGTCTGAGCTTTTCTGCCATTACGAACGTCCTTTAACGGATTGGCGGGAACCCAGTTCCCGCCGTGCATCTTAGATCAGGCTGCCAGTTGTTTGGCTTTTTCCAGAGCTTCCTCGATGGTGCCGACGAGATAAAAAGCCTGCTCCGGGATGTCGTCGTATTTACCCGCCACAATTTCCTGGAACCCCTTGATGGTGTCCTTGAGCTCGACGTATTTGCCGGGGGAACCGGTAAAGACCTCGGCCACGTGGAACGGCTGCGACAGGAAGCGTTGAATTTTCCGCGCCCGGGCCACCACCAGCTTGTCTTCCTCGGAAAGTTCGTCCATGCCGAGAATGGCGATGATATCCTGCAGATCCTTGTAGCGCTGCAACACGTACTGCACGTCGCGGGCTACCTTGTAGTGCTCCTCGCCGACCACCTGCGGATCCAGAATCCGGCTGGTGGAGTCAAGGGGGTCAACGGCCGGATAAATCCCGAGTTCGGCAATCTGCCGGGAAAGTACCGTGGTGGCGTCGAGATGGGCAAACGCGGTGGCCGGTGCCGGGTCGGTCAGGTCGTCGGCAGGGACGTAAATGGCCTGTACCGAGGTAATGGAACCCTTGTTGGTGGTGGTGATCCGTTCCTGCAACTCACCCATTTCGGTGGACAGGGTGGGCTGATAACCAACCGCCGACGGAATCCGACCCAACAGGGCCGAAACTTCGGAACCGGCCTGGGTGAAACGGAAGATGTTGTCGATGAACAGCAGCACGTCCTGGCCTTCTTCGTCACGGAAATATTCGGCCACGGTCAGCGCCGAAAGAGCGACGCGGGCACGGGCTCCGGGCGGCTCGTTCATCTGCCCGTAAACCAGGGAGGTTTTATCCAGAACGCCCGATTCCATCATTTCATGCCAGAGGTCGTTCCCTTCACGGGTCCGCTCACCAACGCCGGCGAAAACGGAGAAACCACCATGCTGCTTGCCGATATTATGAATCAGTTCCATGATCAGTACGGTTTTACCAACCCCGGCGCCACCGAACAGGCCGATCTTCCCGCCACGGGCATAGGGCGCCAGCAGATCAACGACCTTGATACCGGTTTCAAAGGCTTCAACCTTGGTCGACTGATCGACGAATTCCGGGGTAGGGCGGTGAATGTCCCATTGCAGGTCGGTTTTTACCGGACCGGCTTCATCGACCGGTTCGCCGACCACGTTGAGAATACGCCCGAGGGTGCCACGTCCCACCGGCATCTGAATCTGTTTGCCGGTATCCTGAACATCCTGCCCGCGCACCAGACCGTCGGTGGAATCCATGGCGATAGCACGCACGGTATTTTCGCCGAGATGCTGAGCTACCTCGACTACGAGATTCCATTCGGAATCTCCCAGTGCGGGATTGGTGACCTTAAGGGCATGATAAACTTCCGGAAGCTTGCCGGCTTCGAATTCCACGTCGATGACGGGACCGATAACCTGGGTAATTTTTCCTTTATTCATGATGAACCGTTCCTCCTTTTCCCACCCTGTCGAGTGCGAAGCATCGTTCAGATTAATTCTTTATCGATTCAGCCCCGGAAATAATCTCCATGAGCTCTTTGGTAATGGCGGCCTGACGCGCCCGGTTATACTGGAGGGTCAGCTTACCAATCATCTCCTTGGCGTTCTTGCTGGCACTGTCCATAGCGCTCATGCGGGCGCCAAGCTCCGATGCAACCGACTCCAGCAGACCACGGAAGATTTGCACTTCGACGTTTTTGGGCAGCAACTCCTCAAGCACCTCTTTCCGATTCGGCTCATACAGGTGCTGCACCATATCCACTCCTTCTTCCGCCGCTTTCGGAACAATCGGCAACAGCTGGGTCGTGGTCACAACCTGGGATATGGCACTGCGAAATGCGTTGTAAATCAGGAAAACCGCATCGTACTGTTCCGAAACGTAGCCCTCAACGATTTCCTGTCCAAGCAACGATGCGGTGCTGTAGGTAACGCTTCCGCTGATGTTTTCATAAACCTTGGCAATATTGGCACCGCCACGAGCCCGCAGGTACTCTTTGCCCTTGCGACCGATGACCATCAGATCATAGGCCTCAAACCCTTCCTCGTTACTGCGGACAAACCGTTCCGCAGCCTTGCAGATATTGGCATTAAAGCCACCACAAAGA
>JARRKW010000294.1:0-3237 GCA_037387645.1 Desulfuromonadaceae bacterium | reverse complement strand
GAAAAATACCGATTTTCAAATCCATCAATTTTTGTTGCAACTGGGCGATGAACTGATTAAAGGGGAGGGTTTTATCCAGAACATTCCGGCAGAACTCACGACCCGCAAGTTCTCCGGCTTCTCGAAAAAGGTCCCCGCACTGCTCCGGCGAAAACCGATGGGCCAATATATCACGCAGGGTGTACTGCATGAGCCGATAGACCGCAACGTTCATCATGTTGCCCAGATTAGGTCGTCCTTCTTCAATATCGCCGAGATTTTTCCACTGAAAGGAATATGGGTCGTTCTTTGTCATGGTCACTCCTTTTCGAGAAATTCAAGGGACAATGCTATAACGACGGGGGGAAATGATACAAATCTCAGCCAGATAGTTCGCACTGCAAATCATGACAAATTTTATCTTTATTCAAAGAGCTCCTGCTTGTTTCAATATGAGTTGAAACTTGTTCGGCGAAAAACCTTTCTTCTTTTTCATTATAGAAAATATTATATTCCGTCTTATCACGATGGCACAACCGAAAAGTTAGATTTTTCTTTTCTTATGCCAATCTCAACATCAATCCCACAATATACTCTCCTGACTTTCACTCATTCAAAATGGCGGTATTTATCTCCGCGGCGAATACACTCAAACATGCCGTCCTGCCTATGGCCGTTCCCTAATCTCCATCCAGATCCATGCTCCTGCAAACGCCTCCCGGCCACACTGCAATCCCCCTTGCACCCGGGGGTTTTACCAGAGTATAGTCTATCCCATGAATAACGCATTGAGCATTGAACATCTGGAAAAATCCTTTGCAGGATTCAGGGCGGTTAAAGCGCTGAATTTCGTCATCGAACCGGGCGAAATCTTCGGCCTGCTGGGGCCCAACGGCGCCGGCAAAAGCACGACCATCAATATGATCTCCGGAGTCTGTCGCATCGACTCGGGACGGATTGCCGTTTTCGGCTATGACAATCGCAGTCAATACCGCTATACCCGCCGCCTGCTGGGGGTCGTCCATCAGGAAATCGTCATCGACAATTTCTTTACCATTGCCCAGGCCCTTAAAATGCATGCCGGCTATTACGGCGTCCAGGATGACCCCGTATGGCGCCAAGAACTGATCAACCGTCTCGGTCTGGGACCGCACCTGGACAAGACCATGCTCAAACTCTCCGGCGGGTTGAAACGCCGCTTCATGATTGCCAAGGCGCTGATTCATCGCCCCCGGCTGCTGATTCTGGATGAACCGACCGCCGGGGTCGATATCGAATTGCGCCATGGGCTGTGGGAGTTCGTGCGGGAGATCAACCGCAATGGCACGACCATCCTGCTGACCACCCATTACCTGGAAGAAGCGGAACAGATGTGCGACCGCATCGCCATCATGAACCAGGGGGAACTGGTTGCCCTGGAAAAAACCCGGGAGCTGGTACGACGGCTGTCCCGGCGCACCCTGACCCTCTGGCTGGAACACCCGCTGGCGGTGCCCCCGGCGGAACTGGCGGATTATCACCCGCGCCTGGCAGAACATGGCCGCCGGCTCCTGCTCTGCCTGCCGCAGCAGCAGGGGATCGGCGATCTGCTGCATCAGCTGTCACATTTACGGTTGGGCATCAAGGATCTGGAAACCGAACAGAGTGGCCTGGAAGAGGTCTTCCTACAACTGACCAGCAATGGGAAACGGCCATGAGTACCGGCACTGAACAGGGTGAATTTCGCCCCTGGCTCCCTTTCCTGACCCTGCTGCGCAAGGAAATCCAGCGTTTTCTGCGGGTGGCCTCCCAGACCCTGCTCACCCCGATTATCACCGCCTCCCTCTATCTCTTTATCTTCGGGGCCACCCTGGGACAACGGATCAGCGTACTGGAGGGGTTCAACTATGCCCAGTTCGTCATCCCCGGCCTGATTCTCATGGGCATCATCAACAACTCCTTTGCCAACTGTTCGTCCTCCCTCTTCATGTCCCGCTATCTCGGCGGTATCGTCGATCTGCTGGTCACCCCCCTCTCCCCCCCGCAGTTCATTCTGGCCTATACCCTGGCGGCCATGCTGCGCGGAACCCTGGTGGGATTCGTCACCTGGCTAATCTCCACCCTGTTCGCCACCCTGCCCTGGGCTCATCCCTTCCAGGCCATGGCCATGGCCATCCTGGCCAGTCTGCTGTTTGCTCAATTCGGTCTGATTGCCGCGATTTTCGCCAAAAACTTTGATACCCTCTCCATGTTTTCCAATTTCCTGATTCTTCCCCTGACCTATCTGGGCGGCGTGTTTTATCCCATTTCCATCCTGCCGCCCCCTTGGAGCACCCTATCCCACCTGAACCCCATGTTCTATCTGATCGATGGTTTCCGCCATGCCATTCTGGGGGTGGGGGATATCAGCTTTACCCTGGCTTTCTCCGTCAGTGGCACACTGACTCTGATACTATTTATCTGGGCGGCCTGGTTGATCGGCAGCGGTACCGGCCTGCGCAGTTAGCCCGCAACCCGGGAGGGAACATGCATACCCGCCTGACCATTCTTTGTGAAAACTCGGTCCTGCCCAAAGCCGGCCTCATGGGCGAACACGGCTTTGCCTGTTATGTGGAACGACCCGAGGGCCATTATCTGTTCGATACCGGCCAGGGGTTGGGCCTGATTCACAATGCCCGGATTCTGCAGAAGGATCTCTCCCAGCTCCGGGCCATCCTGCTCAGCCATGGCCACTATGATCACACCGGCGGGCTGCCCGCCCTGTTGCAGCAGACCGGTCCCATCGATATTCACGCCCATCCCGATCTCTTTCTGGAGCGTTATCGGGAAGAGCGTTTCATCGGCCTGCCTTATCGGCGCGCCCATCTGGAGGCGCTGGGTGCCCGTTTCCTTCTCAACCGGCAGCGGGTCGAGGTGGCACCGGGGCTGTGGCTGAGCGGTGAAATCCCCCGTCATAGCGCCTTTGAGCAGGGCGATCCCCTGATGACAGCCGTTTGCGATGGGACTTCCCGCCCGGACCAGCTTCTGGACGACCTGTCGTTGACGGTGGATACGCCGGCCGGCTTGATCCTGGTACTGGGCTGCGCCCACGCCGGCCTGGTCAATATCATGGAAGAGGTTCGGAAACAAACGGGGCGAGACCGTTTTTACGCCATTATCGGCGGCACCCATCTGGGTTTTGCCGACGACAACCAGTTTGAGCAGACCGTGCAGGCCCTGCAGAACTATGAGGTCGCCAAGGTCGGGGTTTCCCACTGTACCGGACTGGCGAGAGCCGCC
>JARRKW010000293.1:0-3245 GCA_037387645.1 Desulfuromonadaceae bacterium | reverse complement strand
ACTAACCGTTTTTTTGGGATCTGAGGAAGGCGAGGCGCCGCAGTGGCGACAGGTTGGTTCCTCCACCTCATCTTCATCCATTTGAGTGGCCGGATATTCCAGTTCCAGCGGTTTGCCGCTGCAGACACAGAACCATTTGCGGTAGACGGTCATCGTTCCTCCCCGGCAGTTGGTGCATCTGTTTTGATTATGCCAGAGATCCACCGGACCACAACCTGTCCCCGCCCGATTGCCCGGTCAGTAGCTCAGGCCGGTTTTTTTGCGCACCTTGCGCAGCGTTCTGAGGGCTGCGTACCGGGCTTTCTCCGCCCCCTGCGTCAGGATGGTGCGCAAGCCGTCGGCATCGGCCAGCAGTTCCTGGCGGCGCTGGGCATAAGGAGCGAAAAAATCCCGTATGGTTTCAAACAGTTCCTGTTTCACCTCGCCGTAGGCCAGACCGCCGGCCAGATAGCGTTGACGCAGCGCCTCTTCCCGCTCCTTGTCCAGGAACAGGCGGTAAATCTGAAAGACGTTGCACTGGTCGGGATTTTTCGGATCTTCCACCGGGGTCGGGTCGGTAACGATGCGCATCACCTGTTTGCGCAGGGCTTTCTCGTCGATGAACAGATCGATGGTGTTGCCGTAGCTTTTGCTCATCTTCTGTCCGTCGAGGCCGGGCACGGTGGCCACCTGGTCGTCGATTTCAGGTTCCGGTAGGGTAAAGATGTCGCCATAGGCATTGTTGAACTTGATGGCGATGTCGCGAGTGACCTCGACATGTTGTTTCTGGTCCTTGCCCACCGGAACCTTTTCGCTCTGGAAGAGCAGAATATCCGCCGCCATCAGCACCGGATAGGCGAACAGTCCGTGATTGGCGGCAATGCCGCGGGCGACCTTGTCTTTGTAGCTGTGACAGCGTTCCAGCAGTCCCATGGGGGTGAAGTTGGAAAGGACCCAGGTCAGCTCCTGCACTTCGGGGACATCCGACTGTACCCAGAAGATGCTTTTTTCCGGATCCAGCCCCAGCGCCAGGAAGTTGGCCGCAGCCTCCAGGGTTCCTTTGGCCAGGGCCTTGCCGTCGGATACGGTGGACATGGCGTGATAGTTGGCGATAAAGCAGAACAGCTCACCACTTTGCTGATAATCGATCATCTTCTGCATCATGCCGAAGTAGTTGCCCAGGTGCAGGGAGCCCGAGGGTTGGATGCCGGATAGGATACGCATGTCTTGCCTCTGATAAATGCGGTGATGGGTTGTTGGTGATTTGTGATTGGTAAAAAGCTTAACAGCGGCCTCGCGCCCGTTCGCTTCGCTCCCTCGAGTACGCAGAGATCGCAGAGAAAAGCAAAACAGAGAAACAAAGCTTTTTTAGCTTCTGGTTTTCCTCTGTGTCCTCTGTGTGCTCTAGCGACTGCAAGGAGCGGGCGCGAGAATGATTTAAAACATAAAAGCCGCGGTTTTTAGGCCGCGGCTTTGGTTTATTCGACCACCGCGACCGGGTTCGGTGCGCGGCATGGATCTGATCTGTCAGCGCGAACCGGCACAAAAAGAGTTCCGGTGCCACCAGTGTCGTTGCGTCTGCAGAATATGGATAATGACCTTATGCATAGGAGAGAAAACTAGCAATTTCAGGTCCATTCGTCAATGTTGAAAATCAATTTTCGGTCGGGGCGGCATTGCCGTTGCCCATCATCATGGCGAATTGCAGCAACTGTTGCAAATCCATGCCGCTCTCTTTCAGGATGGCGAGGAATTGCGGGAGCAGCTGCATCAAGAACGCCGGGTCTTTGACGGCATCCTTGGCCAGGGGGGCAATGGTTTCCAGAATGAACGCCTTTTTGCCTTCGGCATCGAGGGCCAGGACGGCGTCTTTCAGTTCTTCGACAGTCATCGGTGCTCCAGTACTTAAACGGTGATTGGTTATTGGTGATGGATTACTTCTTCTCGCCCAGGGCGATGTTGAAGACGTCATTGTAATCGCTGGCGAAGTGAACCTCAAGTCCTTCCTGCAGGGAAGCGGGAAGTTCGGCAAAGTCCTTGCGATTGCCCTCGGGGAAGATAAGGATTTTCAAACCGGCCCGGCGGGCGGCGATGGTCTTCTCCTTAACCCCGCCAATGGGCAGAACGCGGCCGGTCAGGGTCAGTTCGCCGGTCATGCCCAGGTGTTTTTTCACCGGTTGGCCGGTAATCATGGACAGCAGGGCGCTGGTCATGGTGACTCCCGCCGAGGGGCCGTCCTTGGGAATGGCTCCGGCCGGCACATGCAGATGCACAAAGTGCTTTTCGAAACAGTCCTCGCTGATTCCGTAGTCCTGCAGATGGGCCATGACATAGGAATAAGCGATTTCCGAGCTTTCCACCATGACCTTGCCGAGTTGGCCGGTTTGTTTAAAACCTTTGTTTTGGCTCTGCATGGCGGTCGCCTCGACCTGCAGGGTGACCCCTCCCATATTGGTCCAGGCCAGACCGGTGACGACGCCGGGAGTATTTTCAAACAGCTCATCGCTGGCAAAGGAAGGGTTGCCGAGGTAGCTTTCAAGCTCTTTTTTGCCGATGACAATGTTCTCCGTCTGTCCTTCGGCAAAGGTCATGGCCGCTTTGCGCATGATCTTTTTGATGCGGTTTTCCAGGGAGCGCACCCCCGCTTCCCGCGCGTAGCCGTCGATAATGGCTTCCAGGGCATTTTTCCGGATGCTGACCTGTCCCCGCTTAAGACCATGGTTCTTGAGGGCCTTGGGGATCAGGTAGCGGCGGGCGATCTCGACCTTTTCTTCCAGGATATAGCCGGCCAGGCGGATGACTTCCATGCGATCGAGCAGGGGCGCGGGAATGGTGTCCAGCTGGTTGGCGGTAGCGATGAACAGCACATTGGAGAGATCGAAGGGCACATCCAGATAATGATCGCGGAAAGAGCCGTTCTGTTCCGGATCGAGCACCTCCAGCAGGGCCGAGGCGGGATCTCCCTGGAAGCTGGCGCCGATCTTATCGATTTCGTCCAGCATCAGCACCGGATTGGCGGTGCCGGCGCTCTTCATGGCCTGAATGAACTTGCCCGGCATGGCGCCGATGTAGGTGCGGCGATGCCCCTTGATTTCCGCTTCGTCACGCATGCCACCGAGGGAAAAACGGTAGAAGGTGCGTCCCAGGGCATCGGCGATGCTTCTGCCGACGGAGGTTTTGCCGGTCCCGGGAGGCCCGACCAGACAGAGGATCGAACCGGAGATGTCCCCTTTCATTTTGCCGACGGCGATAAATTCGAGAATCCG
>JARRKW010000292.1:0-8502 GCA_037387645.1 Desulfuromonadaceae bacterium | reverse complement strand
TTCGGAGTCTCACTGCGTTCGCTTACCTGTACTCCAGCTACCTCCGGACTAGCCCTCGCGAGATCGCCCTTGCTTTCGTCTAGTATTTATGTTCCTGTCATCACGACAGTAACAGGGTTTACATACAGGGGACTTGCACCCCATAAGATCACGCCCATGCCGGGTGTACACAAGCGGCTCCACGCTGACGTCCAAACCTACGCAGTTTTTGTCGTTTCGCTACGCTACACTTTAACACAAAAACTGCTCCGGTTTGGCCGCAGGTGCGCCGAGCGTTATACGATGATAAGAATATAAAGGGGGCAGAGATTAATGAACCTACCGGAGAAAATAACAGCTCTATTAAACTCTAATCCTGTTGATGAAGATGGGGAACCATACGATTCTAAACTCCTTCCTGGCATGACTCCTTCAGAGATCTCCGATTTAGAGAATAAATTAGGGTTTGAATTGCCAAACCAAACAAAAGAGTTGCTCCTGTTTGCTAAAGGAATTGAAGAAGGCCCAATGGAGCTAACTGAATTTATCGGATCACCAACTGAATATTTATATATTATTGATCCTAAGAAAACTTATCTTCAGGTTTCAACTGATGGTTTTGGTAACATTTGGTTTTACGACTTCGACTCTAGCAGTAGTGATTTAGGTCCAATTTATTATTACCAACACGAAGGTCCAATGGTGTTTTATCAAAGCAAAAATATCATAGAGTTTATGGAAGAGTCCCTTCGCTTTATGACGCCGCCTTATGAAAGTTTAATAGATGACGTCCATGAGTTCCGAATAAAACCCATAAATGAGCTTAATAAAGATTTAATTCCAGCTGTGCAGGCTAGAAACCATTCGGATAAAATAATTCGTGAGTACGCAGCTGGCTTTAGTGAACAAGTATTATTTTACGATTTTAGAAATGCAAAAGCTGGTGACGGCTTTGATATGGCACGAATGAAAGGTGTCGATCGGCACCCAGATTTCCCAATATATGTATTGGAACCAGTACCAACATTTATGTCTAAAATTAAATCATTATTTAAATAATAAAAATCGTATAACCATGGCATAAACACCGACGCCTGAAGGCGCGGGTTATGCCGGTCGTTAGGTTGCAGAAATGACAACCACAAAAAATAAATTAAATGTTGTCAGAGCGTTATACGCAATCGGTTTGGCTTTAGCTGCATACATCGACAATCAATCATGGAGCCTATTGGTGTTCATGATTATTATGTACGGACTTTTTACATTTCCAAAATGGTGCCCGCCTCTAGCCATAATTTGGTCATCATTTTGCGGTATTTATTTAATTACGGCATTAATCCAAGAAAAAACAATCAATTGGCTATTTTTGGTTCTGATCTGGGTTCTTATTTGTCAAATTGCAATCATGTCACAGAAAGAAGTAAGGGCATTATTCAATCAAAACAAAAAGCAACCTAACACTTATCAGGCCCCCGGCCGTTAAGGGTAAAAAGGTCCGTTAACGCAAAAGAGTAGCTCCTTTCGTTTTTTGACAAGCGACTGATCAATTCGAGCCTACCGGTCTCCGGCTTGGGATTCTTTTCTGGTTGCAGATAAATTCCGCACCAGACACTTTTCGAGGCTTCTGATGCAGGGGCCGGTCTGTGGCGACCCTGACCCTTCCCGTCGCCGTCGGTGTCTTTAACGATACGAAAAAATAAGGCTGACTATGTTCAATTTTCTAAAAAATTATGAACGGTTGATGATTCAGGCTCTTATGATAATGATGGCCATTGTACTTGGTCTTGCTACCATCGATCTTGCTTGGCTCATTATTGTAGATGTTTGGCGCCCCCCTCACTTGCTCCTCAGCGTTAACCAATTACTTGAAATTTTTGGTTTATTCATGCTGGTTTTAATCGGAATTGAGCTCTTGGAGACAATAATAAAAACATATTTAACCCAAGGTCATCCGCACTATGAGGTGGTGCTATCTGTAGCCATTATCGCAATTGCCAGAAAAGTCATAATTTTAGATATAAAAGAGGTGGACAGTCTTAGTTTGATTGGTATCGCTTCCATTGTTATTGCATTGACGTTCGGCTATTTTTTAATGAAAAAAAGTCACTCTAATCAAGATTTGAATTCGGAGTCTACCCAGAGTGAAAAAACCAATAACGCTGAAGAGAATAAATAACAAATAAAAAAACGTATAACCATCGGCTAAAAGACAAAAATTGGACAGGCTACTTTTTGATATAACAAGATAACCAATAATGATGAAGAAATTACTGCTTATAATAATCTGCCTGTTGCAAATCGGTTGTTTCGCGAGCAAGCGTTCATCAACCGACTTCCCGATTGTCAAGCTGGTGTATCGCGATCACACAACCCTGGTAAATCTTATTTCAAATTTTGGCTATATCGTCGATTGGCCGGAGAACAAGCAACCTACGTTCTATGTGTTTAACCGAAAAAAACATACCCGAGTCAAAACAGATCAATGGGAAACGTTCATTCAGGAACTTAAACAGTTACCGGGTGGAATTGAAATTGACGAAATTGGAAAGTGCACAGTTCCTTTTTCGTGGGGGATGCCAGAAACCCAAAAAAAGGAACTGCAACAAGTTCTGGCCTCAAAGTCCATTAAAATTATCGACAAGCTTGATCATCGGAATCATGTAAATTTTTGCTATTGTGAGGCCATAAATTTTCATGTTTTATCTGATGAGGAGCGCTAACAACCAAAAATAAACCAAGTTGGTGAGAATAAGCCTTTAGGGGTCAAGGGGGAGGTCTCAAGTGCGGCCGGGCAGGATCGTGTAATCCAGCGGGTGGGATGCCCGCCCCGGAAGGTTGGCCAGCCACCGGGTAGTAAGTCCTTGGAGGCTGGATGGCAACATGCCGCTTTAGCAAGCACCTATTCCGTTCTCCAAACTGTATCAACTGTGATCATTCTTTGGACGAATGTTTAATTGATATCAATGAAGCAAAGTTTGTTTGTCCTATTTGCCGCTTTAAACATGAGCCAACCGATCTTGTTATATAAAGAAGAAGAAATTCATAAATGGTATAGGAAAAGATAGCATCGGTGTTGAGAGGGACTGGATAAAGCCGGCGTTTCCCCAGCTCCTCACGCCGAGCGTTATCCTCAAAAAATAAACGAGACCCACATGAAGAAAATCATACTTTCTTTTCTTACGGTTGTTTTATCGTTCTGTTGTGCTGGCCAAGCTTCAGCTAACCTTGAATTTTTTATTAATGTCCACCAGGTTAAGGAAAGACAGGGAGAAGACAAAGCCATATCAAAAGAAGAAAGTGATTATGTATTGTCGGTTGTTATCGGAGACGGCTATTTCAGCTATACCTCTGAAGGTGTTAATTACATATACGATTTCATAGATAAAAGAGTATTTACGGTAGATTTGGCGGGCAAGAAATTTTCCGATGATTCTCTATTCGCTAATATTGGGTTCAGGACCTATGAATTCCAAAACAGACTCATGTTGGGAGGGGCGTTGGCGGCTGGTGGTGTTGAAGACAACCCGATGTTGCCAGTTTTAAGCGAACACCTTTTTTCGTTACAGCAAAAAGATAAAAAGTCTGAGTTGTCACAAACGTCAAATGATAACAGTCTGGCTTTTTCTGCTGCTGGAAAAGCTTTACTTTCCTATAACACACAAGGTGTGGAGGTTTCCCGCAAAGAGAAAGAAATGTTCATTAAGTTCTTACGGTATGTTTATGGGGGACACCCGCAAATATTAAAGCAGCTTTCGTCCGATAACATAATTCCAGAGTCAATTCAAATTCATCGATACAATATATTTACCGAACACAATATTTTGTCTCTATCAGGGATAAAAACTACCCCCACAACAACATTCACTCTTGACGGCTATAGCCCAGACGTATTGGCTGGCGATACCGATCCTTTCTCTGAATTCCTGAGCGAAATACAGCATTCAAAAACAATTAACCTCGATAAGCATCTTGAGTCACTTCTGTCACGGGCTAAAAGCTACTTCAACAGTGGTAATTACATTGATACGATGCTTTGTTATTTGGAGTATACTCTTGCATCAAGCCGCCCATTGCCCACTGTATATGAAAAGCAACGAGATCTTCTAAACCAAGATGGAAATGTAATAAAACTTTTAGCAACCTTGGGTTTAAGACCAAACAACAAAGAGGAAGGGGAAGATTTTCTTCATAAATTGCAGGAATTAGAAAAGAAGACAAAACACCAAAGTCACGTTCTTAAGATTTTCCAAGCCAACGCTCAGTCTGATCTTGGTAATTTCCAAAAAGCAAAAGAGCTTTTTTATGAGGCACTTAAGGTGAGTCCACATATAACTGGAGCTTACAAAGATCTCGGAGGTATTTATTTCAACGAGTACGATGCGGTTTTAGCGTGGCGCTGTTGGGATGTTGCACGCAAAATTTCTCCAACAAATAAGATGCTTATTCAAATTAACGAATTTGAGTCGAGCCTTTTAAAGGGCTATCCAGAGTTCTTTTAAAAATTAAAACCCAAAGGACAACAATTGTATTCAGCGGGTGGTGAGAACGATGGTGGCGTTAACGTGGGAAGTTCAATGGTGCCACTGCTGATACATGGTGTTGGCATGTGTATTGCGGGCAAGGAAGGCATCCCGATAAAGGTTCACTGGTGTGTTCGTAATTCCTATTGCAAACAAGACACCCCAACCGCCAGATTTTTTCTGGGAAATGGGCTAATTTGATCTTCCTCAACTAAAGGAAAATTATAGATGCAAAACGAAAAAACAATAAAAAGAATGAAAATTATACGGGGTCTCTTATTGGTCCCCGTTTCCATAATTATGATACTTGCAGTGGAAGATTTTATTGGGTATGGCGTTTCAGAAATGAAGGGTGATTCTGCCAAAATAGTATTTTTGATACTACATGGATTTCTAACCATAAGCGGGTCGATCTTGTCTTATTTTTATGGTCGATATATAGAAGGTGAAGGTGCTAAATGGTCTTTGGGGGCACTTTTTTTCCCATATATATTCCCTGCCATATTGTTTTTTAAATCAGCAAATAAACATAGCCATATTCGATATGTCAATGGGGTACCAGTTAAAACATTGGTCGATGATTTCGAAAGCATGTTTGCCGAATTCAATATGGCGGAAGCTGAAAGATGTATTGCATCAGGCCAAAAACCAGATTCTAAACTTATCGCCACCGCAAGTTTTGGTCGGGTAACATCTTATTTATCGCATAAATATCGACTCTCTCCCGAGCAGATCTTAGAAGTGGCAGATATTTATTTGGAAAAACAACAATAACTCGATGGGGTTATAAAACCATCAGACACGGTAGCCGTAGAAATCACACAACAGTTGATTGCACAGGCGCGTAAAAAGTGCGTGTCCGTGAGCAATGCGTTATATACCCCCGCTTTACTCGAAATGAATATGGCGCTAAGGACCTTAAGGGGCAGACCCCAGTCTTTTGAAAAGGTTAAAAGTTGAGAGTTGAGAGTTGCTTCTATCACGGTTAGCTTTGTCCCTTGGTTGATCTCGTATGAAATCTTATCAACTCAAAATAGTTCTAACGTTTCTTCTGCTGGGAGTTAGTTTGCCTGCCCATGCAGAGACATCGCTTGAAAATATTACTGGTGTTTATGTAAGCGCCCCTGATTCAGAAGGTCAGCAGATTTTAACTGTAGAAGGTAACGGCTTGGCTTTACTTGAAACATTCCAGTCAGACAGGTCTTTTGCAGATGCCCAAATAGAAATTTTTGTTTGGAAATTTACTCAGCCTACCCTTGAACTTCAAATGGGCGACAAAACAATTTTACTGAACTTCAATGATAATATCAGTTTAAGAGAGCATTTTGATTTGCCAGGGTCCCATCCAGGACTTATTCCAACAGAAAAGAAGGTTTCTGAAATACTGGGGGTTCTTTGGCAAGAACCACGAACATTTCTTGATGATTTGTACGGTAAAACGGATAAGGACTAAGCATCGTTTGGCTAGTGACCCGTTCGGCTAATCCTATCCTTTAATTCTGGCCCTTTTGCCCCGGAAACTGCAGTTGATAGCTCAGTTGAATTATCTCCCGGCCTCAAAACACGGGGGCCTTGGAACCCACGGTTGATTGTTGCGGTAACCCTTCTTTTTTCAATTCTCCCGGGTGGTATCCTGTACGCCCTTAATTTTGAAAGACTGGGTGTCAAAGGTCGCAAGGTCCCCAATCTCCTTACATTCATTCTCGTTTTTCTTGTTTTGTTGGTTATTAAGCTGAAGAATCAGCACTCCCCGGTTGCTGTTATCAGCCTTTTTATATCAATCACATATGCAGTCCATTTTTTTAAAACTCAGGAGCCCTTGTATAGAAAGTTTATCCAAAGTGGGGGTAAGAAAGGGAATCTTTTAACCCCGTTTTCCGTAATATTGATTTCCGTTGCATTTGTTTTGGCCATAATCTTCGGGTTAGACGCCCTGGCCGCTAAAACTTTTGGTCGGGGAGTATCGCTGATGCAACAGGGGCAATATGAAAAGGCCGAAGAAATTTTTAAAAGTTATTTGCAATATGACGAGATGGCCTATGAGGCCTATTTTAATTTAGCGGTTATTTACCTGGAGACGGGAAGACTTGATATGGCTGAAACTTGCATAAAAAAATATCTTAGATACAATCCTGATGATAATCTCGCTTTAGAATTACTTGCTGAAATCAAGAGCGCCCGTTAGCAATATACAAGAATTTCAATAGATATCTGATGCTTCCAGTTGATTACAATGATCAAATGGATAAAAAACTTAGAAGCTTATTGGTCTCGATAAGAGAACATATTGGTCCTTGGGAGCCGAAAGAAAATGCTGTTATTAGACGGCCGATAAAACCAAATTAAGGTACAGTGGTGCCAAGTTGAAGGAAATCGGGCTCGATGTTGGCCTGAGTGACGCAGGAGTTTCCCAGGCATGTCGGCGGTTGGTGTTGAAAGCCGAAAACGACCCGGATTTGCGCCAGGCCCTTGATCGGGTGGGGCAGATATTGGGAATTGATCGAAGTTGAGACTTGACCCCCTCCGTTCTGCCATAAACGCATATCGGAATATAGATGGAGGAGAAATGAATTACTGGATATTCCAATCAGTACCTGAAAGGTACGATTTGAGAGACAAATCTAACCTGCACGACGGTAAGGATGGGTGGTGGTATGCCACTCGTTATAGAAAGAAAATGGCCATTGGTGATCGGGTGTTTTTTTGGATGGGTGGTGAAAAAGATATTCGTGGAATCTACGGTGTAGGCAAAATTACGTCAGAACCTTTTGAGGACGGTAGTAACCATAAAGTTAACATCAAAGTAGACAAAAGGTTTCCACATCACTTAATGATCCTAAAAATAGCTATCGGTAGTAACTTCTTGATAAGTACTAAAGAAGGACAAGCTATCTTGAAATTAATCGGTGGAGGGCATGAACATGTCTAGAGAATCCATCATAGAAGCAGTTAAAACCCCTCTTGGTTTTTTTGTATTAACTATGCTTGTTTTAGAAACGGGTCTTCTTGGCTCTATGGGTTTGACACCACAAGAACTACATGACGACACTCTCTATATTTTCGGTGGGATATTGGTTCTGTTAATATTTTCTGTCATTTACATCACTAAGAATACAACGACCGGAACAGATGTTGATACTCTTGGCTACTCCTTGGGTGCAGAAATATTCTACTCGTTTGACCCATATATTTCTAATCTATCGGATAATGAAAGAGAAGAAGCATATCAATCTCTTTTAGCGCAAATGAGAGCCCCAAGTGATACCAAAAACAAAATGATTCGAGCGAAAATAGCAGAAGTTATTAGCGAAAAATCCGGTATAACAATCGGGTCAACCTGACTGCGGGAACGGTGGCGGCGCTGACGCGGCTTATCTTGGTGGCGCGGTCAGGTTACCCAAAACGTTCGACAACAAAAATACAAATGGAGCTATTGTTATATTTGAAGAAAGGATAGGCCATGCTACGAAGATGTATGATCAACCGGCTGCTGCCGATCCTTGTTCTATTTATTCTCGGTATCGTCATGCCGGCTTGCGGGGCCGTTGCGTTGGCGGAGACGAAAGTTCTGAGGGTCGGTACCAAGGAAGCTCCGCCCTTTGCCATGAAGGACGAGGACGGGCAGTGGAGCGGTCTCAGTATCGACCTCTGGCGGCAGGTGGCCGCCGATCTCGGCATTGCCTACGAGCTGCAGGAGCACGACATCTCCGGTCTGTTGGCCGGAATCGAAGAGGGTTCCCTTGATGTGGCGGTGGCGGCGTTGACCATCACTGCGCAGCGCGAGGAACGGATGGATTTTACCCATCCCTTTTATTCCTCCGGTCTGGGGATCGCGGTGCGGGCCGGCGACAAGGGGGGATGGTTCCGGGTCCTGGAGCGGATATTTTCCCCCGAGTTCTTCAAGGTCCTGGCTTCGCTGGCCCTGGTGCTGCTGTTCTTCGGCGGGTTGGTCTGGCTGTTCGAGCGCCGCAAAAACCCCGATCAGTTCGGTGGCGGTTCGTTG
>JARRKW010000291.1:0-3258 GCA_037387645.1 Desulfuromonadaceae bacterium | reverse complement strand
CACCGGTCAGTTTTTTTACCAGGACGAAGACATCGATGAGGAATTCTTTGTCAAGCAGGCCGAAAGCTATGGCTTCGACAAGGAGAGCTATTTAGCCGCCCTCCGCCGCATCCCCCGGTTTGACCGCGAAACCATTAGAAACCTGATGAGTTTCCTGGTCAAGTTGGCCACCCATGTCTCCCAAACCAGCCTGGCCAACCTGCGTCTGGCCAAGGAAATCCGCTCTCGAAAACGGATTGAAGAGATATTACGGAAACGGGAGGTCCATCTGCGCACCCTGATCGAGACCATTCCCGATTTGATCTGGCTGAAGGATCCGGACGGCTTTTACCTGTTCTGCAATCCCAAATTCGAGCGTTTCTATGGGGCCAAAGAGGCCGAAATTATCGGGAAAACCGATTACGACTTTGTGGACCAGGAACTGGCGGATTTTTTCCGGGCCAACGACAAGGCGGCCATGGCCTGCAATCAGTCCCGGCCGAACGAAGAGGAACTCGTTTTTGCCGATGACGGTCATCGCGAACGGGTCGAAACGATAAAAACCCCTATGTACGATGCGGAAGGCAAACTCATCGGGGTTTTAGGCATCGCCCGCGACATCACCGAGCGCAAACGGGCCGAGGAGGCATTACGCGAAGGCGACCGGATAAAAAGCCAGTTTATTACCACGGCCGCCCATGAACTCCGCACCCCTTTGCACGCCATCACAGGTTTTTCCGAACTGTTGCTGCAGGAAAACCTTCCTGCGGAACAGCAACGGGAATTTCTCTCCATTGTCATTGAAAAAACCCGGGACCTCAACAACATCGTCAACAATCTGCTGAATATCGACCGCATCGAGTCGGGCGAAGAGCTTTACCTGCAACGCTCGCTCTGTGATATCAACGCCCTGGTCAGAAGCTGGGCGGAAAAATTGCGGAAAAATGACCCGTATCACCGCATTGAAACCAGTTTCCCGCTAAAGCCGGTCATCCTCTATGCCGATGAAGACAAGATCATTCAGGCACTGGAGCATCTGGTAAGCAATGCCGTCAAATTCTCCCCCCAAAACACCAAGATTCAGTTGAGCGGAGAAACCGTCGGCGGAGCCTATCAAGTCAGCGTCAAAGACGCGGGAACCGGCATGACCGATGATCAGATCGAGCGTATCTTCGAATGTTTTTACCGGATTGACGCCTCCCACACCGCTCCCGGCGGATTCGGCCTCGGCCTGAGCATCGTTCGCAACATCATCAAAGCCCATGGCGGCAAAATCCATGTGGAAAGCGAGCTGAGCCGAGGCACCAAGGTCTGGCTCACCCTTCCCCTACCAAATGAAACAGCCTGAATCAACCTGCCACTCAAGGGGGAAGATTCAGGGTCGGACCAGACGTACCCGGCTGCCGTCACAACCGCCATGGACATCGAGACGTAGCGGCATTTGTTCTTTTAGTTCCGCTACATGGGAAATGATGCCGATCATGCGCCCGCTGGCCTGCAGATCCACCAGGGTGCGGATGGCCAGATCGAGGGATTCGGCGTCCAGACTGCCGAAGCCTTCGTCGATGAAGAGGGTATCGAGACGAATTCCCCCGGCGTAGGCCTGCACCACCTCGGACAGGCCGAGAGCCAGGGCCAGCGCAGCCATAAAACTTTCGCCGCCGGAGAGGGTCGCCACCGGCCGCACCTTGCCGGTATAGGCATCCTCCACTTCCAGCTCCAGTCCCGAGGCCCGGTTCCCCTTGGCCCGCTCCTCCTTGCGCAGCAACTGGTAACGCCCCTTGCTCATGAGACTGAGACGACGGCTGGCTTCCACCAGCACGTCGTCCAGCAGCACGCTGAGAACGAACCGTTGCAGGCTGATCTTGTTGCCGGTCTGGCCGTTGGCCACATCGCTCAGGGTGCCGACCACGGCGTACTGGTCGTCCAGTTTTTTCCGTTCACCGGCAGCCTTGGCGAGTTTGCTTCTGGTGTCCACCAGGATGCTGAACCGCTTGTCGAGCTGCCGCCAGGATTCGTCCGCCTGTTGTTTTTCCCCTTGGGCGGCGTTACGCGCTGTTTCGAACTGGGTCAGATCGGAACGCTCTTTATCCTGCAACTGTTGCTGCAACTGCTGTAGCGCACCGCTGAGTTGCTGCCCGGCGGCGTCGAATTCAGTGATCCGTTTTTTCAGGGTGGAACATTGGGCTTCATCCAACAAAGCGCCCTGAAAATCCGCCGCATCGGCAAAAGAACTGTTGGCTAACCCTGTTCGCCAGATCGTTTCCGCCTGTTGCAAAGCTGATTGTATTTTTTGCAGCTGCTGACCGGCGGCCTGCAGCGCCGTTCGTGCCGCAATCGCTTCGTTCTGGGCTTGCTGGTGCTCGGTAGTGAGCCGACGGATCTGTTGTTCCAGTTCGTCGCTTCGTTGGCATGTTTCCACTATTGCCCGTTCCAGGGCACCGCTTTCGCGATAGTCTGCGGGCAGTTCCCTCTCCGCGGCATCCTCCCGAGCTTTGGCCGCTACCGCCTGATTTTTGCTGGTTTCAACCTCGCTACGCAACCGTTCCCTGGCACCGGTTGACAATCGTTGCGGGGCAGGAAGGGGCAGATTCCATTGCGCCGCCTGGGTCCGCAAAGCGGCAATTTCCTCTTCCCGCTCGGCCTCAGGCCGATCGGCTTCCGCTCCCAGTTCCTCGCTGCAGCGGTCTCGCTGTTGCTGCAGATCGCGCAACCGGCTCTGTTCTTCAGCGAACCGATCGCGGGCGCTTTGCAGGGCCTCGTTGGCCGCGCGGACTTCCTGTCGTGCCCGCTCAACCTGCTGCTGCGTCGGCAGAGGAGCGGCGCTGGTGGCCGGGGCGGGATGTTGGCAACTGCCACAAACGGGACAGGGGACGCCAGATTGAAGTTCAGCGGCAAGGATCGCCGCCTGCCCCTGATGCCAAGCCAGCTCCAGCTCTTTGGCCCTGAGTTCCCGTTCATCGTAACGCTGGCGAAGCTGGCTCCCCTGTTCAGTGAGCGTATGCAACTGTTCCTGCTGTTTGACGATCTGCCGATTCAGGCGCCCGAGTTCATCCAGTTGCAGCTGACCATCGATCAGGACCCCGAAACGGAACAACAACTCCGCCCGTTCAACGGCAGCAGTAGCCTGTTGCCGGGCCAGGCGGGCGGAGGCCAGGGTTTCGGTCCGGACTCGATAGCTTTCAAGCTGGCCGACCTGTTGCTTGACCCGATCGAGTTCCACTTGCAGCGCTTGCGAGCCTTGCTGCTGCCGAGCGGCTTCGGTCAGTTTCGTTTCGG
>JARRKW010000290.1:0-3721 GCA_037387645.1 Desulfuromonadaceae bacterium | reverse complement strand
CGGAACTGACCTTTGCCGTGGGTGAAGGGGAGAAGGTTGGGGTGATCGGCCGTAACGGCTGCGGCAAATCGACCCTGTTGCGGATTCTTGCCGGCATTGAAACGAGTGACACTGGTAGTCTGACACGAAAGCGTGGTTTGAGTGTGGCCTATCTGCCGCAGCAACCGCAGCTGGATCCGGTTTTGACCATTGCCGAAACCCTTGATGCCTGTCTTGAGGAAGCCCGCGACCGGTTGCAGCGATTTCATGAGATTTTGAATCGCATTTCCCAGGTGAGCGATGAAGAGGCCGCAGCACTGCTGGCTGAGCAGGAACAGCTGCAAAATTGGCTCGATCTGCATGGCGGTTGGGATCTGAGCCATCGGATTGCCGATATCTGCGGACGTCTCGGTATTGTCGATCTGCAGCAACTGGTGGGGACCCTGTCCGGCGGCTGGCTCAAAAAGGTGGCCCTGGCCGGCATGTCATGCTGGTGACCCATGATCGCTATTTTCTCGATCGGGTGGTGGGCCGCATGTTCGAGATCGAACAGGGAGAATTGTCCCTCTATCGGGGTTGCTACAGCGATTATCTGGTGCAGAAACAGGAACGTCTGGAGGCGGCGGGGCGGGCCCAGGGTCGATTGATGAATTTGCTGCGGCGGGAGGAAGCCTGGTTGCTGCGTGGTGCCAAGGCCCGCACCACCAAGCAGAAGGCCCGTATCGGCCGGGTTCATGAGTTGCGGGGGCAGCAGAAGGATCTGCGGGTACGGGATGTGCGGCTGGAGTTCTCCAGCGAAAAGCGCCTGGGCGGCACCATTCTCGAATTTCGGGAATTGGGCCTCGATTGCGCCGATCGGGTATTGATCGACCGGCTCAATTTCATTCTGCGCAAGGGGGAGCGGATCGGCATTCTTGGGCCCAATGGCTGTGGCAAGAGCACCCTGCTGCGTGCCGTTCTGGGGCAGGTGCCGCCGAGCCGCGGGGAGGTTGTCCTTGGCGTCAATACCCATATCGGCTATCTCGATCAGGAACGCAGCGGCCTTGATGCCGAACAATATGTCCATGAGGCGGTCGGAGAAGGGGACTGGGTGGAGCTGGCCGGCCAGAAACGCCATAAAATCGGTTATCTGGAAGATTTTCTCTTCAGCGCCACGGAACAGCGTAAACGCATCGGCACCCTGTCCGGTGGGGAACGGGCCCGGTTACTGCTGGCCGTGCTGATGCTGCAGGAAGCCAACCTGCTGATCCTGGATGAACCGACCAACGATCTGGATATTCCGACCATGCAGGTACTGGAAGAAGCCTTTGCCGATTTCCCCGGCTGTCTTCTGGTGGTGACCCACGACCGCTGGTTTCTGGATCGGGTGGCAACCGGTATTCTGCATTTCGAAGAACAGGGTTCCGTGGTCTATTACGAAGGCAACTATGAGGATTTTTGCCGCTGCAAGGCGTTGCAGGCCGAGGAGCAACGGCAGCTCTCCCGGGCGACACCCAAACCGGTGGTTGAGCCGAAGGCCAGGAAAAAGACCGGACTCAGTTACAAAGAACGGCTGGAACTCGAGTCGGTCGAGCAGCAGATCGACGAGCTTGAAGGGCAAAAAGCACAGTGCGAAGCCTTATTGGCCGACCCCGCCCAATTGGGTGATCATCTGCGTCTGGCGGTGGTGGCCCAGGAACTGGAAACGCTCCTGGGCCGACTGGATGGTTTGTACCGGCGCTGGGAAGAGCTGGAAACCAAAAAGGAAACGACCTGAGCTTATTTTTTTAGAATCTTTAGCTATTTAAGATTTGCCAGCCGGAAAAGACTATGTTTAGATTAATGCATTGAGTGGAAAAGTACCAGTTTGAAGCGGGACAATCCTTATGCCGGATAAAATTCTCATTGCCAGTGCCGAACCTTCCGTCCAGCTGTTGAGCGGTGTTTTAAGGGATGTCGGTCATCAGGTGACTCAGGTTGCGGAGCCGGAACCCTTTCGGCGCCAGTTACGGGATATGCCCGATGCCCTGTTGCTCGATGCCGGGTTGCTTGACCGGTTTCCCAGGAAAGACTGGCAGGGCATTGATTCGGATTTGAAGACCATCGGCATCCCCTGCCTGCGGTTTTCCCCTCAGGGGATGGAACCGGAGCGCATGCGGGCAATCACGCCCTGGGCTGTGTCCACCCTGGTCGATTTGAGCAATCGTGAACATGTGCTTGAGCAGGTTGAACTGCTGTTGAGCATGAACCGGTTGCTGCTGGAACGAACCCTGGCGGAGGAGCGTTTGCTGGCGCACCGGATCGAAATCGAGCAGGGCTTGAGTTCGGCCTCCCATATCCAGCACAGTCTTCTGCCAAACGCCCGTCCCCAGACGGAAGAGTTCAGTTTCGCCTGGCAGTTTCTGCCCTGTCAGACGGTCGGGGGAGATCTGTTCAATCTGGCTGCCCTGTCGGAAGACTTGCTGATGGTCTATCTGATCGATGTCAGCGGCCACGGGGTTTCCTCGGCCATGGTTACTGTTTCGGTCTACCAGAGCCTGGCGGTACATACCGGACAACTGGTCAAACGGTTGCTGGACCGCCCCCCCTACTATCAGATTCTCGGCCCCGCCGAAGTGCTCAGCGGTCTCGACCGGGAGTATCCCTACGAGCGGTTCGAGAAGTTTTTCACCATCGTGTACCTGTTATTGGAACCGGCGACGGGACGGATAAGGTATTGCAACGGTGGACATCCCTTTCCCGTCATTGTCAGGGCCGATGGCCGTCGGGAATTGCTGCGGGAAGGGGGTACCCTGATCGGCCTGGGCGGGGTGTTGCCTTATGCCGATGCCGAAGTTCAGTTGTTTCCGGGAGACCGTCTCTATCTCTATTCCGATGGTGTGACGGAGTATTTTTCCGCGACCGGGGAACTGTTCGGGGAACAGCGCTTGTTCGATTTCCTCTCTCAAAACCATGCCTGTTCCCTTGACCGGACGTTACAGCGTTTAATGGATTGGTTGCAGGATTTTGGAGCCGGAGAGACACCCGGCGATGATGTCAGCATTTTCGGGATTCAATACAACGGAGCGCCGGCAGATTCCTCCTGTGGGCAGAACAAAAAGCGTCGTTGACCGATTTCGGGAAACGGTACTGCAATTGTCTAACTTGCCGGAGACGCTGAATTTTGCAGAGCCCCTTGCCGGCGAACCCCGGCTGTCTTTCCCCTCATGTGCAGAAGCTTCCCTGAGGGTGGTGGGAGCTTATGACTTCGACGTTGACAATCTCCCCGAAAAATCGTATACAGTATGCAAGTTTTAAATTTCGATGTGCCTTCGTGGTCGTAGTAAAAATGCCGATTTGAGCCGGACATACCGGTTCGATCGACAACTTTGAGAGGCGCTTTCGATGAACCGTTTAATCGAAGCGCAAGCTATTTATTTGTTGAGGAGGAGAGAGATGATTGAGGCTTATCTGAGACATGAGGAAGAACGCAATGCCCAAGGGATTCCCGCGCTTCCCCTGACCCCCGAGCAGGCGGCCGATCTGTGCCAACTGTTGCAGGCCCCGCCGGCCGGCAAGGAAGAATTCCTGCTGCATCTGTTCAAGGAACGGATTTCCCCGGGGGTGGATCCCGCGGCGGAGGTCAAGGCCGATTTCCTCGGCAAAATTTTGAAAGGCATGGTGAAATCTCCTCTGATCAACAGGGCCGATGCCATCAAGATTCTCGGGACCATGATCGGCGGTTACATTGTCAAGCCGCTGGTCGAGGCCCTGAAGGACGCGG
>JARRKW010000289.1:0-3262 GCA_037387645.1 Desulfuromonadaceae bacterium | reverse complement strand
CATTTGAAGCTGCTTTCGGCAACCGTTTCGAGTATACTCCCGCTGTTGTCTGGTCGGCCCGAGATTTTCACCGCGAGGAGAATAGATCGTGATTCCTACGTCGTTAGAGCGCCCGTTTGCCCTTGAAACCATCAACTGTCTGCGGCTGTTGGCCGCCGATGTCGTGGAACAGGCCGGCTCCGGCCATCCCGGAACCCCCATGGAAGCCGCCCCCATCGCCTATCTGCTGTATCGTCATCATCTGCGGCACAATCCGGCCAATCCGGCCTGGCCGGGTCGGGACCGGTTCATTCTTTCCTGCGGCCATGCCTCGGCCCTGCTGTACGCTGTTCTGCACCTGAGCGGCTATGAGCTGACCCTGGATGATCTGAAGGCTTTTCGCCAGTTGGGCAGCCGTACTCCGGGCCACCCCGAATTCGGCCATACCCCCGGTGTGGAAACCACCAGCGGTCCCCTTGGCCAGGGCTTTGCCGTGGCGGTCGGCATGGCCATGGGCAGCCGCCTGTTGCGGGAGCAGGTCGATGCGGAGCTGTTCGATTATCGGATCTATACGCTCTGTTCCGATGGCGATCTGATGGAGGGTGTTTCCGCCGAGGCGGCTTCTCTGGCCGGGCATTTGCGCCTGGGCCAGCTGATCTATCTTTACCTGGATAACCGCATCACCATCGAGGGCGAGACATCCCTCAGCTTCAGTGAAGAGGTTGGTACGCGTTTTCTGGCTTGTGGCTGGCATGTCGAGCGGGTCGAAGGGGAAAACCTGCGGGAAATCGATGGGGCGCTGCAGCGGGCCAAGAGCGATCCGCGACCTTCCCTGATCATTGCCCGGACCCACATCGGTCAGGGCTCGCCCCATAAGCAGGATTCCGCCGAGGCCCACGGAGCCCCCCTGGGCGCGGAGGAATTGCGCCTGACCAAGCTGGCTCTTGGCGCCGATCCCGACCGGTCATTTGTGGTCCCTCCGCAGGTACGGGAACATATGCGGGACTGTCTTGAACGCGGAGCGGAGCTGGAAGCGGCCTGGCAGCAGCAACTGCAGCGGAACATCACCGCCGGAGCGGTGCATCTCGACTGTTGGCGGCAGGGGCAGGAGGAGCTGCCGCCAGGTTGGGAGTTGGGGTTGCCGGAATTTTCTCCGGCGGACGGCGCCATGGCCACCCGCAAGGCCAGCGGCCTGATGATCAATGCCCTGGCCGAACGTCTTCCCCTGTTGCTGGGAGGATCGGCCGATCTGGCCCCTTCGAACAATACGGAAATCAAAGGCCAGCCCTTTTTCAGTCCCGGCAACAGTGGGCGCAATATCCATTTCGGGGTGCGGGAACATGCCATGGGCGCCATACTCAACGGTCTTTCCCATACCCCCGGACTGATCCCCTTCGGCGGCACCTTTTTGGTGTTCGCCGACTACATGCGTCCCCCAATCCGTTTGGCGGCAATGATGGGGCTGGCGCCCGTTTATGTCTTCACCCACGATTCCATCGGTCTCGGCGAAGACGGTCCGACCCATCAGCCGGTGGAGCAGCTGGCGGGCCTGCGGGCCATGCCTGGTCTCCAGGTTATTCGGCCCTGCGATGCCAACGAGACGGCCCGGGCCTGGGAAGCGGCCATCGCCGAGCGCAATCGTCCCACCGCGCTGGTTCTGAGCCGGCAGAGTCTGCCGATTCTGGATCGCGACCGGTACGCTTCAGCCGACGGGCTGCATCTGGGCGGGTATGTTCTGGCGCGGGAAGAGGGTGACTTGCAGGCCATTCTGCTGGCCACGGGGGCGGAGGTTCATCCGGCCCTGGCGGCGCGTGAGCTGTTGCAACGGGAGGGGATCGGCACGCGGGTGGTCTCGTTGCCCTGTTGGGAGCTGTTTGAGGAACAGGAAGAGGATTATCGGCAGGAGGTGCTGCCGCCCGCCTGTAACCGGCGTGTTGCCGTCGAGGCCGCCGCTTCCCTGGGCTGGGAGCGTTACGTTGGGGCCGACGGCCTGGTGCTGGCCATGAACGGTTTCGGCGCCAGCGCACCGGCCGGACAACTGTTGCAACATTTCGGTTTTACGGCGGAGAACATCGCCGCGCGGGTGAAGGGTCTGTTCTGAGCTGCCGGATCGGCTATCAGGCCGGTTCCAGTCCGGCGAATTTGAGCAGCAGTTTTTTGGCGCCGACGCTGCGGAAGTAGATGATGACCTTCTGATTGTCCCCCTGTCCCTCAATGCGTCGAACCGTACCGACGCCGAATTTGAGGTGGCGAACCTGCATGCCGATACGGATTCCCTCCTCGGCGTCGGGAACCAGGCGGACATCCTCTTCGAAAGGGAGTTCATCGTCGGCCAAAGGTGAGGGGGCCAGCTGTTCGAAAATCGAGGCCAGGTTGTGACCGGCGGTCTTGTGCAAAGCCGGAGCCGGGGTGTCGTGCAGGGCCGAAGCCGGGATCTCGCCCAGGAAGCGGCTCGGCGGGTTGAACTGATAATCCCCGAAAACCCGGCGGCGGCGGGCATGGCTGAGATAGAGCTTTTCCATGGCCCGGGTCATGCCGACGTAACAGAGCCGTCGTTCCTCTTCCAGCTCATCGTCGCCATTATGGCTGCGGGCGTGGGGAAACAGGCCCTCTTCCATGCCGGTCATGAAGACGACGGGAAACTCCAGTCCCTTGGCGGCGTGCAGAGTCATCAGAGTGACCCGGTCGAGGCTGGGATCATAGGAATCCAGGTCGGTGATCAGAGCGACCTGCTCCAGATATTCGGACAGGGTGCCTTCGCTGCCGAAGTGTTCTTCCATGCCCGCCAGCAGCTGATCCAGGTTTTCCATTCGCCCCCGGGCTTCTTCCGTTCGTTCCTCCCGCAGCATCGGTCCGTAACCACTCTCCTTAATGATGACAGCGGCCAACTGGGGGTAGGGCAGTTCCGCCAGTCGGGCCTGGAAATGATCCATCAGCTTGACGAAGGCCTGAACCTTGCCGGTGGCTGCTCCCTTGAGTTGTCCTCGTTCCACCACCAGGCGGCAGGCGGGGAGAAAACCGCCCGCCTCCTCTTCCAGGGCGGCGATGCGTTCCACGGTGGTGTTGCCGATGCCGCGGGCCGGCACGTTGACGATGCGCCGGGCCGAGATGGTGTCGGCCGGATTGAGCAGCTGGCGCAGATACGCCAGGATATCCTTGATTTCCATGCGGGAATAGAACTTGATGCCGCCGAACATGACGTAGGGCAGGCCCTGGGCACGCAACGCTTCCTCCAGGGGGCGTGATTGAGCGTTGGTGCGATAGAAGACGGCCATGTCCCGCA
>JARRKW010000288.1:3329-5433 GCA_037387645.1 Desulfuromonadaceae bacterium | reverse complement strand
GTGGCGGATTTTGTTCTCTCCATACTGAAGCTGCGGAAATGAGGAGGGGAATAAAAGGGTGATGGTCCAAATGAAAAGAGCCCCCCGGGTGGCCGGGGGGCTCTTGTATTCCGGAGCGGGTCCGATTCAGCCCAGAGGGGCAATGGTCCGATCGTAAACTTCGTTCAATACCTGGGCCAGACCGGTATAGATGGCCGAGAAGCCACAGAAAATGCCTTCGTAACCGGCAATGGTTTTGATCAGATGGCTGTCGGTGGCGTCACCGAGGGCGAGCAGGAAAAACAGAATGGTCAGCGAACCGAACACAATCTGCAATGCCCGACTCAGTTTGAAGGTGCCGATGAAGAGGATACCGGTAAACAGGCCCCACATGGTCAGATAGGCGGTCATGGCCAATGGTGTTGGCGCTTCCCCGAAACCGGTTTTGGGCAGAATGATCAGGGCCACCAGGGTCAGCCAGAACAGACCGTAGGAGGTGAAGGCGGTGGCGCCGAAGGTGTTGTTCTTTTTCCATTCCATAATGCCGACGATGATCTGGCCCAGTCCTCCGTAAAAGATTCCCATGCCGAGGATCATGGCGTCCAGAGGGACATCGCCGGCGTTGTGCAGATTGAGCAAAACCGTGGTCATGCCGAAACCGAGCAGACCCAGGGGGGCGGGGTTGGCTGTGGTGTCAGAAAGATCGAGGGTGCTTGAGGCAGCTTCCGATTCTGAGAGTGCCATGATGGATGCTTCTCCTTCCTGTTCAACGAACATTTTGCTGCGCAGATATCTGCCGGTGCACAAAAGTCCTGTGATTCAGGGCCTCTGTCTACTTTTTCTGTTAAAAAATTACAGTAATACTATTAATATCCCTAAATAAGGAAAAAGTCAATTAGATTTTTCATACAATTGTTTTATGTAAAGGCGCTTTAATGCTGTTGATGCCCCCGCGTGAGGGTGGTTTTTTCCGGGTTGTAACGGTTGCTGGGACGGGTGTTTTAACCCCGAAGCAAAACGTCGTCACGCAGCGAAATGGGCCAACCCCGGTCGGAGTGGGTTGACATCTGCGAAAGGGGTGCTTATCTTCTGTTCCGGTGCGAAGAAATTTATCATTTCCTCAGGAGGTTTTTGATTCATGACAGCAAACAAACACGTTTTTAAGGCCGAGGTGAATAAAATTCTCGACCTGATGATTCATTCCCTTTATTCCCACAAGGAAATTTTCCTGCGCGAGCTGATTTCCAATGCTTCCGACGCCATTGATAAAGCACGCTATGAATCCCTGACCGACCAGGCCCTGGCCGAGGGCGGGGAGGATTGGAAGATTCAACTGATTGTCGACAAGACCGCCGGGACCCTTACCGTTCGGGATAACGGCATCGGCATGACGCGGGATGAAGCGGTCGAGGCCTTGGGGACCATTGCCCATTCGGGAACCAAGGAGTTTCTGAAATTGTTGGAAAGTCGCGAGGTGAAAGACAACCCCGCCCTGATCGGACAGTTCGGCGTCGGTTTCTACTCCTCCTTCATGGTGGCCGACAAGGTTCGGGTCATCACCCGCAAGGCCGGGACCGACGCGGAGCATGCGGTCGCCTGGGAATCCAACGCCGACGGGACCTATACCCTGGACGACGTCGAGAAGGCAAGCAAGGGAACCGATGTCATCCTGACCCTCAAGGAGGACGCCAAGGATTATCTGGAGGAATGGGAACTGCGCAAGATCGTCAAGCAGTATTCCGATTTCATCGAGTATCCGGTGGTCATGGAGGTGACCCGGACCAAGCCCGATCCCGAGGACAAGGACAAGAGCATCAGCGAAACGGCGGAAGAAACCCTCAATTCCCGCAAGGCGATCTGGCTCAAGGACAAGGCGGACATCAGCAGCGAGGAATATAACGAGTTTTATAAGCATGTTTCCCACGATTTTGGCGACCCGGCCCGGGTGATCCACTATCGGGCCGAAGGCACCACCGAGTTTTCGGCCTTGCTCTACCTGCCGAAGAAACGACCCTTCGATATCTTCTACCAGGATTACAAGGTCGGGCCGACCCTGTATGTGCGCCGGGTGCAGATCATGGATCATTGCGAAGCCATGCTCCCTCCCTACCTGCGTTTTGTCCGG
>JARRKW010000288.1:0-3263 GCA_037387645.1 Desulfuromonadaceae bacterium | reverse complement strand
GTGGAGTCGGACGATCTGCCCCTCAATGTCAGTCGTGAGATTCTGCAGGACAACCGGACCGTCACCGTGATCAAGAAGAATCTCACCAAGAAGGTGCTCGACACCCTGGCCGAGATGAAGCGGGAAGACGCCGAGGCTTACGGGGAATTTTATGGGGAGTTCGGCCGTATTCTGAAAGAGGGGATTCACCACGATTACGAACGGCGCGAAACCATCGCCGATCTGCTGTTGTTCGAATCCACCAAAACCGAGGTCGGCAAGAAGACCACCCTGGCCGAGTACCTTGAGCGCATGTCCGAAGAGCAGAAGGAAATCTACTATATTACCGGCTCCGACCGGGTCAGTGCCGAGGCGTCCCCCTATCTGGAGGTATTCAAGGAAAAGGGGATCGAGGTCCTGATCATGACCGACGATTTTGACGACATCATCATTTCCGGTCTCGGCAGCTACAAAGAAAAGGAATTCCAGTCGGCCATCAAGGGGGAGTTGGACCTGGAAGACGGGAAAAAGGAGGAGAAAAAGAAGGAGTTCGGCGATCTGCTGGAGCTCATGAAGGCGGAGCTCAAGGATCTGGTGGGCGAGGTGCGTATTTCCGGCCGGCTCAAGGATTCAGCCGTTTGCCTGGTGGCCGGCGAGCATGATCTCGATCCGAAAATGGCCAAGATGTTCGAGGCCATGGGGCAGGAGATGCCGAAAGGGCAGCGGATTCTGGAAATCAACCCGGAGCATGAACTGATCGTGCGCATGAAGCAGCTTTTCGGCACGACTCCGGACAGCGACCAGTTGAAGGCATATGTCGGCCTGCTTTATGACCAGGCCCTGCTGCTGGAGGGGGACAAGCCGCGCGATCCCGTCGCTTTCGCCAAAGCCCTGTCGCGCCTCATGGCCGAAGGCGTAAAAGCGGGCTGAAACCGAATCGTTGCCATAACCTGTTTGATCATGCGGGCCGGGGAATTTTTCCGGCCCGTTTTTTCTGATTTCCGCCCGGGGCGTTCCGGAATTTGGTGGACAGAAGTGTTTTGGCGGCAACCGTCGCTGGTGACGGACGAGCTTTTGCCTGATGTGGTTCGGAAGGAGATTGGAAGGTATTTATTGCGATATCACAGGGAAATTTTAATTTTGGTTGATCTAATGATTGTTTTGTGATTAATCTGTAGACATTGTTGTGGATGTTTCACCTGTGGAGTGGAGGGGCGTTGTCGCACGGGCTGGAAAACGAATCACCCGCTATTTTCGCACGAAGTGAAACAGATGAGAGGGAATCCTTCGGGCCTGGTGGTTGTATGAATCTCGGTTTGCATAGCAAAATTATTCTCACGCTGCTGATTATTTTTTCCCTGCTGGGCGTAACGGCCTATTGCATTCACAGTCAGGTGCTGTTGCCCAGTTTTCTGGAACTGGAGGAACAGCAGATTTCTGCCGATGTCAGGCGGATTGTCAGTGCCTTTAAAAACGAGCAGGAGCATCTGTCGCTGGTTGCCAGGGATTGGTCGGCCTGGGATGATACCTATACCTACGTGACGGGGGGCTATCCCGAGTTCGAAACCAGTTCCCTGGTTGAAAGTACCTTCAGCAATACCCAAATCAATCTCTTTTTTCTGCTCGACCGAAATGGAAATAAGGTCTGGGGGGGAGCCAGGGGCGATGATTTTGCCACCCCGGTCAGGATCGAACCCTTCGATGTTGAGCACTTTTCGCCGGATTTTCCCCTGCTGCAATATTCACAGGAAGCCGCTCCCCTGAATGAACAGCAGGTCAGTGGTCTGTTGCTGACCAGTGCCGGTCCCATGTTTTGCGTCGCCATGCCCATAATCGACAGTCATGATCAGGGGCCGCCGCATGGAACGCTGATCATGGGACGGATCTTGAATTCGGCATTGGTCGAGAAAATTTCCAAATTAACCGGCATCTCCTACCAGATCAGATCCGACCGGCAAAACCTTGACGCCGGGAGCCGGGCGCAGCAGGGAATGGAGCCGGAAGCGGTTCAGGTTAACTATCCGGGCACGGAGGAGTTGCTTTCGGCCTCGACCTTCCTTGACGATTTATACGGTGTCCCGGTGATGGAAATCATTGTTTCCCTGCCCCGGCAGATTCTGGCTCAGGGCCTGACGGCGCTTCGCGTCTCCCAGGTGTTGCTGGGGGGCGGTGTCATTGTTTCCCTGGCGATTTTGTTGCTGATGCTGGAGCGGGCGGTGGTCACTCCGATTCAGCGCTTGGAAAAGGGGATTCTCAAGCGTTATCGTTCCGATTGTTCGCCGAAGAATCTGAAAACCAAACGGTCCGCCAGTCGGGAAATCCATCTGCTGGCCGAAAGATTCAATCAGCTGTTGGACAACCTGGATGCAAAAAATGAGGAACTGGCCGACGCCAATCGGGCCTTGAATGCCGAGGCCGAAAAACTCAAGGCGGCGGAAGCTCGCTTGAAGGATCTGGACCAGCTGAAAAGCGGGTTCATTTCCACCGCCGCCCACGAATTGCGTACCCCGGTCGCCTGCATCATGGGATACACGGAAATCCTCTCCAGTCAGGATTTTGGCGCCTTCAACCAGCAACAGCGGGAGGAGAGCCTCAGGGAAATCTATGAGAACAGCGAACGGCTTACCAAACTTGTCGATGACATTCTCGATATCAGCCGGATCGAGGCCGGTCGGCAGATTCCCCTGGACAAACAACCGGCCTCTTTGCGGCAACTGTTGGAAAAGGTGGTCAAACGCCTAAAGATAAAGAATCACCATCGACTGACGCTTGAGATCCATCCGGATGTTCCCGCGATCCTGGAATTCGATACCCATCGTATCGACCAGGTCATGGAAAACCTGTTGAGCAACGCCTTCAAGTATTCTTCCCATGACAGTACCGTGGCGATCTCCGCTGAAATGGCGGGGGACTTTTGCCAGGTGACCGTCAGTGACCAGGGCATCGGCATGAGCCCGGAACAGGTCTCCCATATTTTTGACAAGTTCTACCGTGCCGATGCCTCCAATACGGCCATTCGCGGCTTGGGCCTGGGGATGTGCATCGCCAAACAGATTATTGAAGACCATGGTTGCCGAATCTGGGTCGAAAGTGTGTTGGGCCAAGGGACCCGGATCTGTTTTACCCTGCAAGTCGCCGAGGAATCCCATTCCCGCCTGCCAACCGTAGCAAAACACGCCTGCTTGTGACCTCTCCCGGCAGGTTTTGCCGGAGCCCGTCTCAATTTTTTCCTGTAGATCCCAAAGAAATGTTTCCCCCTCCTGCTTGCCCGGCCGCCAGGGAAG
>JARRKW010000287.1:0-3265 GCA_037387645.1 Desulfuromonadaceae bacterium | reverse complement strand
ATATCAGGGATTGGCTTTATGTTGAAGACCACTGTTACGCTATTCTTACGGTTCTGCGCAAAGGAGTTCCCGGAGAGACTTATAACATCGGTGGGAACAACGAAAAGCAGAATGTCGAAATTGTTCACACTATCTGCGATTTGCTTGATCAGAAGATTGGTTTTCTTCCTTCAGGCGAGCCAAGAAGGTCGTTGATCCGGTTTGTTAAGGATCGCCCTGGGCATGACAAGCGCTATGCAATTGACGCTTCTAAGATAAAAAACCATCTTGGCTGGGTTCCTTCTGTTTCTTTTGAGGAGGGAATTGTCAAGACAGTTGACTGGTACCTCGAAAATCCAAATTGGGTTGTCAATGTACTGAATGGCAGTTATCAAGAATACTATAGAAAAATGTATCAGGATCGCTGAGTGATGAAAAATATTGCTTTGATCGGCGCGAACGGGATGCTGGCATCTGCTGTAAAACGATTGTTGCCGGATGGGTATCGGATTGTGGAGTATGATCTCCCTGAGTTCGATTTAACCAGTAAGTCTCAAGTCCTTTCTTTGCGTGGTCAAAACTTTCAAATCATACTCAATTGTGCGGCATACACCAATGTAGATGGCTGCGAAACAAACCGTGATCTTGCTATGCAAGTCAATGGTGAGGGACCGGGGTTGTTGGCTGAGTTGGCTTTGATGGTTGGCGCGATTCTGATTCATGTTTCGACCGATTTTATTTTTCCCGGCAATAAAGATGAGCCCTATCGGGAGACTGACCCGACCGGCCCGCTCTCGGCATATGGACAGAGCAAGCTGCTAGGTGAACAGAGAATTGCCGAATCGGGCCTGAAGACCTATTTTATCGTTCGAACCAGTTGGCTGTATGGTGCCGATGGGAACAATTTTGTCGAAACAATAATCCGTCTTGCCAAAGAAAGGGATGAATTAAAAGTAGTGGACGATCAGCGTGGTACGCCGACTTGGACTGATGACTTGGCTCATGCTATTTTTGCCCTGCTTAAGACCAAAAGCTATGGCATCTATCACTTCAGTAACGAAGGGGAGTGCAGCTGGTGTGAGTTCGCTGTCGAAATCATCGATCAGATGTGCAAATTAGAACCCCTGAAGGTCGAAACAGTTGCGCCCATCCCGACAGAAGCTTACCCGCTTCCGGCCGTTCGGCCTAAATATTCGGTGCTTTCGAAAAATAAAATCCGACAGGCTGTCCAAATGGATATACCGGCTTGGCAACAAAGTTTGTCTGCATATCTTCGTCAGAGAATAACTATTTAGAGGTGTCATGTGGCTATTCATAAAGGAATTATTTTGGCTGGTGGTGCCGGGACCCGACTCTATCCGTTGACTTTGGTTGCCAGCAAGCAACTGCAGCCGATTTACGACAAACCGATGATTTATTACCCGCTTTCGACGCTGATGCAAGCAGGAGTGCGGGACATTTTGGTTATTTCAACGCCTCAGGATACTCCCCGATTCGAAGCCCTCCTTGGTGATGGTAGTCGTTGGGGGATTAGGCTGAGCTACGTAGTACAACCGGAGCCGAAAGGGATTGCTCAGGCGTTTCTTGTTGGAGAGGAATTTGTCCGCAACCAGTCGGTTGCCCTGATTCTGGGTGACAATATTTTCTACGGCAAGATGGAGTTAGAGCGAATTTTTAGTGAATTTGATGGCGGAGCGCGAGTATTTGGTTATCCGGTCAATAACCCGGAGCGATATGGGGTAGTAGAGTTTGATCGCAACGGTCAGGCGATTGGAATTGAAGAAAAACCTGTAACCCCAAAGTCGCGTTACGTTGTCCCGGGGCTTTACCTGTATGATGAAAAAGTTGTTGGGTTGACAAAACAGTTGACTCCTTCCGCCCGCGGGGAACTGGAAATTACCGATCTTAATCTGGCGTATTTGAATCGTGGTGAGCTGATGGTGGAAAAGCTCGAGCGCGGAATCGCCTGGCTAGATACCGGAACCCATATGAGCTTGCTTGAAGCGAGCCATTTCATTGGGACCCTGGAAGCTCGGCAGGGGGTGAAGATTGCGTGTTTGGAAGAAGTGGCATATAGGAAAGGTTTTATTGATCAAAAGCAATTCTGCCATGTGATCGAAACAACTCCAAAGTCCAGTTATCGTGAGTATCTCGAGCAAATTCTTAAAGAAGGATGTTGAACAGGATTTATGAATATTGTCCCTACAGAAATTCCAGATGTATTGATTATCGAACCACAGGTGTTTGGTGACGAGCGTGGTTTTTTCATGGAAAGCTTCAATCAACGTCGTTGGGAAGAATTGACGGGGTTGAGAACTACATTTGTGCAGGATAATCATTCTCGTTCCCAGAAAGGGGTGTTACGTGGTTTACACTATCAGATCCAGCAGACACAAGGGAAGCTGGTTCGGGTTGTTGTCGGCGAAGTTTTTGATGTCGCGGTTGATTTGCGTAAATCGTCAGTAACCTTCGGCAAATGGGTCGGTTGTTATCTGTCGGCGGAAAATAAGCGTCAGTTCTGGGTGCCGGAAGGTTTTGCTCACGGTTTTCTGGTGTTGACGGAGTCGGCTGAATTTCTCTACAAAACAACAGACTACTACGCTCCAGAACATGAACAGTGTATCCGTTGGGATGATCCTTGTCTCGCTATAAATTGGCCGATTGACTCTCCTCCGAACCTTTCCGGAAAGGATGCGGCCGGTATTGCTTTTAAGAATGCTCCTTGTTTTTCCTGAATAAATAAAAAAGGTAATCCCCCGGTTTTGCCGGGGGTACCTGACTTGGTTTTTAAAATGACGGAAGCATGAATGTTCTTGTGGGTAGAATTGTAAATTTTATCGATTGTCATCTTTGTCTATAAGTCACTGCTGTCTCATAGTTTGATCGAAAAACAGCAGGCCCGGATACTCCAACTTGTCATAATGTGTTCGCCAAAACCACTATAAAACCAAAGAGTTCCGAGCCATGCTATGGCGCACCATTCTTTCGCAAAGAATACGAATTTTTCCGAGGATTTTCTGTTGATATTCCAAATAAGTAAGGTGTCTGCAGAATTTCTGCAATGTCCCCTTGCTATCCTTGGCATCTTGTTTTCTCAAAAAGTAGCCTGTCCCCTTTTGGACTCCTACCCTTAACATTATTCTCCTTTTTGACGGATTTCTTTACATTATTGATGTGCCTTTGGGCGCTTCCGCATCAAAAAGATATCAATAACAAGTACTTATCTCACGGTATAGTTTTTGCTAATAAAGCCTCGTTCTGTAGAAATTTTTCATGATTTAAAATC
>JARRKW010000286.1:0-3268 GCA_037387645.1 Desulfuromonadaceae bacterium | reverse complement strand
ATCTGATAGCGTTGCAGCAGCTGGTGGTGGAAGGGTCCAATCGCCACCGAAAAGGGGTGACTGCCGAGAGCATAATTCAGGCGGCTCGTGATCTGGCGCAAAAGTCCGAACTGGTTCGGCAGGTGCCGGGGGCGGAAGAGACCATACCCGGTACCAAGGGCATCACCCTGGCCGATCAGGTCATCGGCAATTTTAACGATGTGGTGGTTCTGCTCGAATTTGAGTTGCCGGACATTTACGCGGAAACGCTGGGCAGTGAGTCTTTTGTCCGCAAGCAGGGGGCGACGGTGGTGGGAATGACCAGTATGTACTGGTTTATTTCCCGAACCCTGGGAAAGCTGACGGACCAGATCGGAGCTCAGGTTACAGAGCGTCGGGCTGACTTGCAAAGTGCATCGGACCGCGCCGATCTCATTGCCGGTGCCGCCCGGAAAGCGCTGGAAAACGGGACCCGGCAGGCACGCTCTGCCTTGTTGCTCACCTTTCTGGTGACTATTGTGATTTTGGCCGTTCTTTTGATCCGTTTTGCCGGAGATATTGTTTTCCCGTTGCAAAAAACCGTAAGCATGGCTAAAGAGTTGAAGCATGGTCGGGTCGGCTCCCGTTTGGATGTTGGCCGGCGTAACGACGAGTTTGCCGATATGGCGGCAGCCCTCAACGCGTTTGCCGAGGATTTACAGGGCGAGGTTGTTGCCGCCTTACAGGCGCTGTCGCAGGGGAACCTTAACGTCAAGGTGTTTCCTTTTGACGATCAGGATCAGGTGCGAGCGGCCCTGCAGAAGACAGTCAACGACCTGAATGCGCTTTTGGGTCAGGTACAGACCATCTCCGAGCGGATTTCCTTGAGCAGCTCTCAGGTTGCTTCCTCCAGCCAAACCCTTTCCGAGGGCGCCTGCAGGTCAGCCAGTTCCCTGGAACAAATTTCCGCTTCCTTGAATGAACTGTCATCGCAAACCAGGTTGAATGCGGAAAATGCCATGCAGGCCGATACCCTTGCCGGGCAGGCCAATGTTTTGGCCCAAAACGGCAGTGGCCATATGTCGGACATGATGACCGCTATGGAGGAAATCAACCGCGCCAGTCAGAATATTTCCAAGATTATCAAGGTTATTGATGAGATCGCTTTTCAGACCAATCTGTTGGCGCTCAATGCCGCCGTGGAGGCGGCGCGGGCCGGGCAGCATGGGAAAGGTTTTGCCGTGGTGGCTGAAGAAGTGCGTAGCCTGGCTGCTCGCAGTGCCAAGTCCGCCGCTGAGACGGCGCAATTGATCGAGGGCGCCGTCAGCAAAGCGCAAAATGGATCGAAGATTGCCGATGCAACTGCCGGTGCTTTGAGTGAGATTGTCGGCGTTGTCGGCAAGGTCAGTGGTTTGGTTGGCGATATCAATGCGGCCTCCAGGGAACAGGCGGAGGGGATTGCTCAAGTCAATGCCAGTCTGGCGCAGATCGACCAGGTAACCCAACAGAATACCGCCAGTGCCGAGGAGAGTGCGGCAGCGGCTGAAGAACTGTCGGCCCAGGCCCATCAACTTCGGCGTATGCTGGCTCATTTTACTCTTGGTTGAGTCATGGGCCGTGAAATGTTCGGTACAGGCGATGACCGGGCGACGGCTGGTCGCTCTGAACCTTCCGGCCTGCTGGACGGACAGTGAATTTGCGAGATTGGTGCGTTTTTTAGCCGTTTGTTGTGTTGACGAAATTGGCCGGTGTGCTTGACTTCTATCATCAGGGCGTTTGGCGGAGGCAATGAGCTTTGGCCCAGATATTGCTTTTTAAGGGAGCGTTGGCCTCTAGGGCGAAAGGATTATGCGCATGACGGATAGGGTCGAAAAACCGGGGATTCTTCTGGAAAGTGGAACCAACGAAATCGAGCTGATTGAATTTTATCTCGGTAAACAGTCGTTTGGCATCAATGTGCACAAATTGCGGGAAATTATTCCCTATGATGAGGAAAAAACGACGGTTTTGCCGGAGAGTCCGCCTTCCGTGTTCGGAACCTTTCTGGTGCGCGGGCAGACGATACCCCTGATCGATCTCAGTGCGCATCTCAATCGACTCCCGGACCTGTCCGATGAGGAAAAAGAAAGAACTCGTAAAGTGGTCCTGGTGTGTGAATTCAATCTCTGCATTAACGGGTTTCTGGTCGATGGGGTGAACCAGATCCATCGCATGTCCTGGAAAGACATCCATCCCTTATCTAGCGTCATTGAATGTTATAAGCCGCGTTTCACCGGAAGTTTCAATATCGAAAACCGGGAAATTCTCATCGTTGACCTGGAACATATCATTTCCGAACTGGATTCGGGAGCCGGCATGTCCTATGACGCTTCGGCAGATGAGGACGTCGTCGGTGGGGAGTCCGCGCTGTCCCTGGAGGAGCGGCGGGCTCAGAAGAAAGTCCTGCTGGCGGAGGATTCGGCCATTATCCGGGACAGTATCGTTCGTTTGCTGGCTGAGGCTGGATACCGCCAGGTGTCCAGTTTTGTCGATGGTGAAGCCTGTTATCAGGCCATTTCGCGGCTAAAACAGGACCATATTGATGCCGGGACCCCGGCCGGCCGGCCCTTCGACTTACTTATTTCCGATATCGAGATGCCCAAAATGGATGGCTTGACCCTTTGTCGCATGATAAAGGAAGATGCCGTTCTCGGTTCGATCCCGGTCATCATGTTCTCCTCGTTGATCACCGAACAGATGGTGCATCATTGTGATCAGGTGGGAGCCGATAACTATATCAGCAAACCTCAGATCGGGGAATTGATAAAGATCCTTGATGGGTTCTTGCTGAAATAGAGTTTGCTTCTGATGGATGGTATGGCTACAGCAACGCTCTGGTCAACGGATTGATTGGAGCGTTGTTGTTTGCATATTGGGTATGGTTTGGTACGCCGGATGCTTCTCAGGTTGTGATTGGTCCATGTATTTGACTATCGCGGTATCAATGTTGTTGTTGGGTGGGATCGCGGGTGTCATTATGCATCGCTCGGATTTTTGCATGGCCGGCATGTTCCGAGACCTGTTTCTGTTTCGCGATTATTCCATGCTGCGGGTGCTGTTGTTGCTGGTCTTGGTAAGCATGGTTCTGTTCGAAAGCTTCCGTTTGTTGGGGCTGTTGCATCTCCCTTTTCCGCTGTTTGCTCCCCCCTGTTGGGCCAATCTGATCGGTGGGACCCTGTTCGGAGTCGGCATGGTTTTGGCTGGCGGTTGCGTGGTCGGTACCCTCTACCGTTTGGGGGCCGGTAGTCTGCCGAGCCTGATGGCCTTTGCC
>JARRKW010000285.1:0-3276 GCA_037387645.1 Desulfuromonadaceae bacterium | reverse complement strand
ATCGCCGCGCCCTTCAAGGGCCTTGATTCCCTCAGCGAATACCCGCTCGGCCTGCCCCACGAAATCATAGTCCAGATAGAGTCGAACCGAAACCGCCCTGCAGGGCATTCTCTTCGGCCGTAATCACCACCCCGGTGCGGCGCGCTTCGGCCAGAATCAGCTCGCGATCCAGCGGCTTGATAAAACGGGCATCGATCACGGCCAGGGAGATTCCAGCCCCGGCCAGGGTTTCGGCGGCTTCCAGAGCGGCTGGCACTGCCACCCCAACGGCAAAGATCGAGCCGTCACCACCATCACGCAGCTTTTCACCCCGACCAATGGGCAACGGCGCGAGATCCTTGGGAACCGCCAACCCCATACCGTTGCCGCGGGGATAGCGGTAGGCGAAGGGGCCCTTGATCCCGGGAGAGGTCCACACCGCCCGCCGCAGTTCATTTTCATCCCGCGGAACCATGAAGGTCAGATTCGGCATATGCCGCAAAAAGGACAGATCGAACACCCCATGGTGGGTCGGTCCGTCGGCTCCGACCAGGCCGCCCCGATCCAGGGCAAAAGTCACCGGCAGGTTCTGCAGACAGACATCGTGCAATATATTATCATAAGCCCGCTGCAGAAAGGTTGAATAAAGCGCTACGGTCGGCCGCAAGCCGTGGCTGGCCAGGCCGGCGGCAAAGGTTACCGCATGTTGCTCGGCAATGCCCACATCAAAAAACCGCTCCGGGAATTTTTCGGAAAAGGGCTTCAATCCGGTCCCTTCCAGCATGGCGGCCGTAATCGCCACCACCCGCTCGTCCCTTTCCGCCAGTTCCGTCAGGGTTTCACCGAAAACCGTCGTATAGCTGGCCGTTCCCGGTTTTCCTCCGGCTACCGTCCCCGTTTCCCGATCGAAGGGACCAACGCCATGGAAGATTGCCGGCTGGCTTTCGGCGGGACCGTAGCCCTTGCCTTTTTTGGTCAGAACATGCAGCAGAACCGGGCCTTTCAAGCGGGAAACGTTGTCCAGGGTTTCCACCAGGTCTTCGATACGGTGACCGTCGACGGGCCCAACGTAATCAAAACCGAACGCTTCAAAAAGCATACCGGGCGTAAAAAAACCCTTCAGCGAGTCTTCCGCCCGACGTGCCAGGTTAAGCAGATCCTTACCGAAATGGGGCATTCCGACCAGAAAATTTTTCGCGTCTTTTTTCAGCCGAACAAAAAGATCGGAGGTCATTTTACGGCTCAGAAAGGACGCCAAAGCGCCGACATTGGGAGAAATGGACATCTCGTTGTCATTGAGAATGACAATCAGATCTTTATTCAGATGCCCGGCTTGGTTGAGCCCCTCAAAGGCCAGCCCCGACGTCAAGGAGCCGTCTCCGATGACCGCCACGACCTTTTCCGAACCATTTCTGGCATCGCGGGCTGCGGCCATCCCCAGGGCGGCAGAAATCGAGGTACTGCTGTGGCCCACATCAAAAACATCATGGGAGCTTTCCTCCCGTTTGGGAAAACCGCTGATGCCGTCCAACTGCCGCAATGTGGCAAAGGCGTCCCGTCGACCGGTCAGCAGTTTATGGGCATAGGCCTGGTGGCCCACATCCCAGACAATCTTGTCCTCGGGGCTCTGAAATACCCGATGCAGGGCGATGGTCAGTTCAACCACCCCCAGGGAACTGGCCAGATGGCCTCCGGTTTTCGCCACCGTATCAATAATGACTTCCCGAACCTCTGCGGCCAGGGCCACCAGCTCGGCGTTGGTCAATGTCTTCAACCCACTGGGGTCATCTATTTTTTCAAGAATACTCATGTTTATCATTTTCTCCGGATCCGGTCCGAACAATCAACCAGAACGGCTAGGAACTTCGATCGACGATGTAACGGGCAATCAGCCGCAATGGCCAAGTCCCTGAGTTCATGGGCCCGTTCCCTGGAGGCGGCCAACCCGATCAGCGCGGGGTAGGTCGCCTTGTCACGGGACTGGTCACTGCCGATCGTTTTGCCGAGACAGGTCTGGTCGCCGACAACATCCAGGATATCATCGGCAATCTGAAAAGCCAGTCCGGCGGCTTCGGCATAGCTGGTCAGAGCTCGCATGGCCACGGCATCGGCCTCACCGATCAGGGCACCACACTGAATGGCGGCCAGGATCAAAGCACCGGTCTTATGGGTATGAATATATTCGAGCACGGGAAAATCGACCGGCTGGCCTTCCGATTCCATATCCACAATCTGCCCGCCCACCATGCCCATGGAGCCGGAACTGCGCGCCAGCACGTAGATCACCTGCCGGAGCACCTCCGCGGACAGCTCCCGGGCCGTCTCCGGGTTCGACAACAACAGGAAGGCCTGGGTCAGCAGGGCGTCCCCGGCCAAAATGGCGGTCGCCTCCCCGAACACCTTATGGTTGGTCGGTCGCCCGCGCCGCAGATCGTCATTATCCATGGCCGGCAGATCGTCGTGAATCAGGGAATAGGTATGCACCATCTCCAGGGCGCAAGCCACGGGCAGGGCCTTTTCTTCCGCGCCGCCAACCGCCTGGCAGGCCGCCAGCAACAGTACGGGACGCAACCTCTTGCCTCCGGCAAAGACCGAATAGCGCATGGCCCGATGCAGGGTCACCGGCAGGATGTCTTCTCCTGGCAGATAGCGATCCAGGGCCCCGTCCACCAGGGCCACCTTTTCCGCAAGGTAACAGCTCAAATCCATCGGATTCTCCTGGGTCGCAACGTCAATCCAATGAAACCGGCGATGAGGAAAAACTGCCGTCCGCATGCTGCATCAGTTCCTCGACCCGGGTTTCCACCTGTTTGAGCAGGCGCTGACACAAAGCGGCGTTGTTCACCCCGGACTCAAATCGTTTCAGGGATTCTTCCAGATCCAGATCTTCCTGCTCCAGCGATTCAACCGCTTCTTCCAGCGATTTTAATGCTTGTTCGAAGCTTTTCGTCTTAGCCATGGAAATCCTTTCAAAAGAAGTAATTATGACCAGTTCTGTGGGCGACAGTCAAGACTTTTTCCCGCCCAGCAGGGCCGCCAAGGCCAGGGGATCGATCCGCTCCCCGCGTAGTTTTATCCCCCAGTGCAGATGCGCTCCAGTGGAACGGCCGCTGCTGCCGACTCGGCCGATGGGTTCGCCTGAAGACACCCGCCGGCCGGCAGCACACTGGGCGCTATCGAGATGACAATAAAGAGAATACAGACCATTGCCGTGATCGATAATGATGGTGATCCCGGTATAATACAGCTCTCCGACGTAAGCCACCAGGCCGGCGGCGCTGCTATGTACCGGCGTGC